>JAEZSA010000147.1 GCA_023422115.1 Bacillota bacterium
CTTCTATCTTCTGTAACAATACTTTCTTTTCATTTGGTAATCGATCTTCAATAATTTCATTTAGTAAGTAATTCAATGTTTTTTTTATTTCTATCGGTTCTTTTATTCCAAGTTTTATTAAATCATCTCCCTTGATTTGCATTTGTTTTAGGTTGTGGCATTGATTGTTGAATTGAATAATATCGTTTTTTAAACCACTTAAATCTTTATGATTTACAATTTCAGTGATTGTAACTGCTGTCAGTATATCACTTTTAGAATAGTCTTTCAATATTTTTTTTATTTGTACTAAATCAGAAACTTGTAATTGTAGAATAATTGACACAATATCTTTTACTTGATAACTAATTTTTTTACTATAACGCATCCTTTGTAAATCTGTATATACAAAATCAGCACCTTTTTGTGAAGCAGTCAAATAAAAAGCAGCCAAACGAGGAATAAGTTTTGGTTCAACTTTATCAATAATAGTAGCCATTCGACTCGCTTCCTGATCATTTTTAATCCACTCATCAATCCAAGGCATAAACGTTGCAATGATTGAATAATATTTTGATAATACCCTAAAAACTCCAATTCCTGTTAGTAATTTACTAAACTCTGTATTAATTCTTTCATAAGATGCATATAAAATATACTCTTTGTAAGTAAAAATAGCTTTTTCCGTAATAGTTTCAATCACAAAGTCAAGAGTAGATGCAAATCTTAAAGCTCTAATGATTCGTAATCCATCTTCTTCAAATCGCAAAAAGGGATCTCCTACCGTTCTAATGATTTTATTAGAAATATCTTCTACCCCATGAAAGTAATCATAAATTCTATCTTGATAAGCCAGTGCATTAATGGTGAAATCACGACGACTGAGATCATCTTGAAGATTATCAATAAATATGACTCTTTCTGGGTGCCGGTGGTCTTTATAGTCTTCTTCTTTACGAAAGGTTGTAATTTCTATATACATTCCTTGAAAAAAAACTCCAATGGTTCCATGTTTTGCTCCAATCAATACCATATGATAATTTTTAAAAAGAGTTAGTATTGTTTCGGGGGAAGCTGGAGTAGCGATATCAAAATCATTGGGTTTTTTTCCTAAAATAAGGTCTCTCAATGCTCCACCAACCACATAAGCATCAATATTTTCTTGTTTAAAAATATTTAATATTTTTTTAATTTTAGTTGGTAGTTGCATATTTTTACTCCCTATCTATGTTACTTTACTTTATTATAGCATATTCATGTTATTATTAAAATATTTTGTTTTTCATAGGTTTTTTTTAAAAAAACCTTGAAATTGAAGTTTGTTTTTGGTATAATACTATAGTAAATTGATGCAGGTATCGTATAATGGCTATTATGTGGCCTTGCCATGGCTAAGATGCGAGTTCGATCCTCGTTACCTGCTCCATAAAAAAATCACTGTTAACAAACTAATGTTAACAGTTTTTTTATTCCACAAGAAAAAGCCTAAATGTAGGCTTTAACGTGTAAAAAATATCTAGTTGTTTTAAAGCATTGTTTTATTTTGTTTCATCTTCTCTTTTCATGTTAATGAAAGCTATTCTCTCACCAATCACATCTAGAGTTTTCACTTTAATTCCCTGAACATCAATTGTTTTAGCTGATAATCGACCTTTTACACCAACGGTGGAGCCCTTCGTACAATAATCACGAGCAATATCAGCTACACCTTGCCATAGTTGAATAGGAAAAAAATCGGTATCATATTCATCATCTTCATTTTTAAATGGTCTTTGTACTGCAAGAGTAAAATTAGCAACTTTCTGGCCAGATTCTATCGTTGTTATCTTTACATCATCAACAATACGCCCAACAAGTATCAAATTATTAAGCATTATTCATATATCCTCCTTTCCCTCACCAGTGATGACATCATTATAATATATTCATCAACAAAATAAAAATGACCAATACTGGTCATTTTTATTTCTTTCAAATCTTTTTTTCTTTTTTTAAGGAAATAAAAAAGAATATTTAAGAAGGAATGTGGTTTATATTCATAAATGAAAAAATAAATCTATTTTTATAAACATTAAATATTTTTTTGTTTGTTTTTTTGCTGTTTTGATACACGAATATTTCACTTACAATACACTCGTTTTAAGAGCAGCCCTTTACTTATGCAAAGTATAAAAAACGATTTAAACCGATTTTTAAGGCTCTTTTTAAATAGTTATATTCCTTTATTAATTTTTTACCTCTTTTTTTTCATTAGGAAGAATTAAATAGCTACTGATTGCTTCTTTTTGAAAATACTTTAATACAGAATCAAGATCTGTTATTTTTAATTTTTCTAGCAAAGAGATGGATTCTAAGATATCACAATTTTTTACATCATATTCGATGATTAAAGAGGCAAGAAAATCCAAATTATTTAGAGATTTAATAAAACTACCTAAAACTGCTTTCTTAAAACGTTCAAAAATTTTATCACTTAAAATCAAATTATGTAATGATTGTAATCGACGAACGAGACTTCTTCGTAATGCTTTTGGATTATGCGAATCGGCATACACCTTAATATAACCACAATAGCCATCAAAATATACAGCATAATGAAGATGATTTGCAATCAGTTCTTGATCAAGTAATTTTTGATAGTAAGGAGTAGAAGGCCCAATGGCAGCAGCTAAAGCAATTTTTAGTAAAATTTCTTCTATAATTGCTTGATTTCTGTTAAATTGTTGTCCAGAAACCTTGATCCCAACAGCAACACTTGCTGTAGCAACATCCATATGATAGCTACCATTTTTCTGATAGGCAACTTGATTTTCAAGGCCAAGCTCTTTTTTAATTGGAGAAAATAAAGGATACGTTTTTTGTTTTTGATGCTCAACAATCGTTTGTATCATGGCTTGACTATCTACATTCCCAACAATGATAAGTTTCATATTAGCAGGATGGTAAAATGTTTGGTAACATATTTCAAGGTTTTCTTTTGTTATTTTTCGAACTTCTTTGATTGTTCCTCCAATGTCATAACGAATTGGGTATGTTTCAAACAAGTTTTTCATCAATCCATTATGAAGGCGATCACTAGGAATATCTAAATACATTTTCAGTTCTTGAATGATAATATTCTTCTCAGAAGCAACATTTTTTTCAGTGAAATATGGATTTTGAACAAAATCAAGCAAGATTTTTATTCCTTGTTCAATATTTTTAGCTCCATTAAACAGGTAGACTGTTTGATTATAATCAGTGTAAGCATTAGCTTCTAATCCTAATTCTGCTAGTAAATTAGAAGCATCTGTTCCATCTGCATTGGCAAAAAGCTTATGTTCAAGAAAATGAGCAATTCCTAAAGGCACTTCTATCATTTCTTGTTTTCCGATAGGGATAAAACGATTCGTTAAAGACCCAAAATTCACACCTAAATAAACAAATGTTTTAAAGAAATTAGATTTGGGCACAATTTGTACCTTCAAACCATTATCTATGGTATGTGTATAAACTACTTCATTGATTTGAGAATATATTTTATGTTCCATCTCTCACCTATCACTAAGGAAATAAATTGTATCTAATTTAATTCTCATAGCCACTTGTTTAATATCATCAATTGTTACATTTATTATTTCATCAATTTCTTCATCAATTGATTTTTCTACTTTAGTAAAGTAATTATTTTGTAAATGAGCAATAAAATTGTCAGGACTATCTTCAGTTTCTTGCAATTCATTTAATAAAGATTCTTTTGCCATTACCAATAAGTCATGATCAATCTCGCCATCGACATATTTTTGTAATTCATTTTCGATAATTTCAATTGTTTGAGGATACTTATCTCCATCAATTCCAGCGGTAACAATGAATAATTTATTATTAGCAATGTCATGTGAAGAAATATCATAAGCTAACCCATATTCCTCACGGACGACTTTAAATAAATTGGAAGAAAATAGTCCACCAAACATCGAATTAAAAATCAATAGAGCTGGGTAAAGAGAATCTAAACTATTCATATCCAAACGATATCCCATGACTAACTTTGCTTGTTTAATTTTCTGAATTTCTTTTATTTCCTTAATCTTTTTAATTTCAAAGGGTTCAAAATTGACTACTTCCAAATGAAGTGCTTGATTTTGAAGTTGTTTGAACGCTTGAAAATACTTCATAATTTTCTTTTCTTCAATATCTCCTACCACGTATATAGAAATCTCATCCTGATTAATCATTTTTTGATATTCTTTCAATAAATATTCTGGTGTAATTTTGTCTAGATCATCAATAGTTCCTGTCGAGTGAACTCCAATAATCTCATCTTTGCACATTTCTTCCATAAGACGACGAAAAGCAAAGCGACTTTTATTGTTATATACTTTTTGCATTGATTCTTTTAATAAGCGTTTCTCTTCATTAAATTCTTTCAAAGAAAATGCATTGCTTGTAACATTCGGATTGAAAATAGTATCTAAAAGAAAATCAATTGCTTTTTTTGTCAAATTCCCTGCATCCACAAGATTTTTTTCATTAACAACATCTAGAGTAAAAGCAATCAAGCTTGTTCGATAATATCTCGTATAACCAACACTAACTTCAGTATTATATAAATCACAAGATTTTTCAACAATTTTTTTCTTGGTGTTGTATTTTTTACTTGAATTACCAAGTACTCTTGCCAGCAATGCTCTACTG
>JAEZSA010000152.1 GCA_023422115.1 Bacillota bacterium
ATTTTCAACATGTCCCTTTTCATTACCACTTCTCGGATTACAGGTTTCAATTTTGAAGCCATAGTAGTTACTGATTTTTAATAAATTATCGGTATATTCCTTTTCATTCTTGAAAAGAAATCTCTTAACAACATTACTCATATTATCAAAAATCATTTTTCTAAATACACCACGACAGAAGTGAAAGAATTGAACGATACTATCTAAAAAGTTTTCCATTTTCTCATTCGTATAAAGAACAGCAAAAATGATATTACTTTTAGGTATTGAAATAGTAGCCTGATGGTATATTTTAATCAGGTTATTGATTACCAACTTCACTTGATGAAAATCATATTGAGCAATGTCACCATACTCATAAAATTGTTTTACAAAACATTCGTTTTGCTTTTGCTTGTATTCACGAAACTTTGCTCTTATCGTTGACTCACCAACCTTAAAACCTTCACTTACTAAGGTTCTATGTAACAAGGCAGCAGTAACTTGCTGTTTGTTCTTCCCTAAAGTTTCGTTTCGCTTTTCGTCAAGTTTGATCAATTCGTTAAATCTTTGTTCGACTTCTCTGGTAAAAGCAATACAATGTTTAGGTGCTTTTTTCCTCATTGGTTTAGAACAAATTGCTTCTTGCAATAACTTAATTTTGACTGTGTCCGATTCGTTACTTAGTTGTTCTAGATTTGTTTGATACTCTCTTATATAACTTCGTATCGTATTTCTAGAAATACCAAGTTCTTTAGCGATTGATTTAATAGAATGCCTTTTTTTATGTAACACTATTACATCGTTCTTTTGAATAATACTAATCACCCCTTATTCACCTCACAATCGTTAGTAAGAAATAAACTTACTAAGGTATTATGAGCATATTTTATCACAGGGGGGGTCAATTTCAAATTGCTGTTTTTCTTAAAAAGGGGTCAATTTCATATTAGCATAAACACGCTTTTTGGTGTTGTTAGTTTTATAACCTCTGATATCATCTTAAGTTATTTATATTTTAAAAAAGTAAATCCCTCTAAACTTCATGTATATAAATATATTAATATCATTACTTATTGCTATGGTCAGGCATTAATTGTATTAAGCATATATTTCTTAATATAAAAAACCTCAAAAGAGGTTTTTAATTTTTGTTTTCTTCCGTTTCGTTTTCTTGCTTGAAGACAACAGGATGAGAATTTTCAGGAACAAAATAAGGATTTTCTTTGTTTATTCGTTCATAGAAAAGTTTTCCTTGTAAGTGATCATACTCATGTTGGAAGATAATGGCTAGATAACCCTCTAGTTTTAGAATGGTAGGATACAATTCTTCTGTTTCAAAATCGTATAAGTAAACAGATGCTTTGATTCTTTTGTGGCGATGAACAAGACCTTTTTTTTCTTTTTCAACGGACAAACATCCTTCGCCGGTTTCTAAAAAAGTCATTTCTTCTGAATGAGAAGTTATTTTCGGATTAACGACACAATAATTGTGAAGATCCCCTTGCTCATCATATGCAAGAATACAAAACATTTGTTTTAAAATATCGATTTGTGGAGCAGCAAGACCAACACCAGGGCGTAGTTTGTATTTCTCGGTTATTTCGTCGTCATACCCATTCCATAAATAATCGTTCATAAGTTTTAAAATAGTTATTTCTTCATTTGATAATGGGATATCAAGAGGAAGAGATTTTCGTTTTAAATCGGGATGATCATCTTTGATGATATCAGAATATAAAAGCATATCCTTTGTTATTAATTCGTTCATATAAATTACCTCTTTATTATTATAACATAAAAAACATAAAAATCAATTTAAACACTCACTAGAAATAAGTGAATTTACTTGGAAAACAACTAAAAAAATGATAAAATATCTTATGGTGATGATATGGAAAAAGATTATAGAATAGATTTTGATATGTTTGAAATTCAGGAAATTTTGAAGATAATTGATTTTTTTAGACTGATAGAACAGTCACAAAAGAAAAAGGCAAATAAAGAAGTATTAATTGATAAGTATAAAGAGTATCAAAAAATTATAAACAATAAGACCCTAGAGAAAAAATATGATAAAATGCTTTATGAAAAGTCAGGAGTATCCATCTATCAAACGATGAAACAATATTTAAATAGGGGAAAAAGCAATGAGACTAGATAAATATGTTGCAAAAGTTCTTGGAGTCACTCGAAATGAAGCACGGCAATTAATTAAAGCAAAAGAAATCACCATTGAGTTTAAAAATCATTTACGCAACGATGATACTATTAATGAGATTACAGATGTTGTTTATTATAAAGGTCGCAAATTAGAATATATGAAGTATATTTATATCATGTTGAATAAACCACAAGGATATCTTTCAGCAACCATTGATAAAAAAGACCCAACGGTCTTGGATTTGGTGAAAGAATATCAAAAATATGATTTAGCGATGGTTGGTCGTTTAGATAAAGATACGGAAGGGTTATTCATTCTTACAAATGATGGTATTTTTGCCCATCGATTAACAGCTCCCCATAAGAATGTCTTTAAGAAATATTATGTGGAAGTGGATGGAGTATGGACAGAAGAAGATATTGTAAAGTTTGAAGAAGGATTCGAAATTTTCGATGGTAATAAAAATTTATTTAAGACAAAACCAGCAAAATTAGAAATTATTGCGGAACAAAAAGCATACATATCTATTAGTGAAGGAAAATATCATCAAGTCAAAAAAATGTGTTTAAAGGTGGGGAAAGAAGTAACATATCTTAAGCGTATTGCAATTGGAAATTTACAATTGGATGAAAACCTTCCTGTTGGAGCATATCGTTTGTTAACAGAAGAAGAAATCGAAACACTAAAGGCAAATGAATAAAACTCTTTCCCAAGGGAAAGAGTTTTTTAAATTCCCCAACAAGAAAAAGGAGAAGCTTTTAAAATAATTGAAGCAATGATTGAAAGGCCAAACCCCCAAAGAAGCATTTTAGAATTATTCGGCTTGTCTTTTTTCCAAATAACACCTAAAATAATACCAACAAAAGGAACAAACGTTCCTAATAGTAACCAACCAATCGAGCCATCATCTTTTATATTAGAATCAGGATGTTTAAAGTTTGTATATTCTTTTTTTGTTTCTTGATCGGTAGAAGGAATCGATTTTACTTGTTTTGGATTTTTATTTGTTTTGCCACAATTACAACAAACGACAAAATCTTCTTCCATTTCTGCTCCACAATAATTACAATATTTTTTCATCATAAATCACCTGACAATATTATACAATATATTTATGAAAAATTCAAAAAAATAATTTTTTATTTTGGTGATGTGTTATAATGAAACTATAAAATAGGAGGAGGACATATGATTACAGTTGCAATTTTAGGTATGGGAGCAAGAGGTTTCACTTATGCCCAAGCGATCGGTGAAATTGAAGATGTAAAAATTACACATGTGTGTGAAGTAAATCCAATTAAAAAAGAATTTGTAAAGCAAATGTTCGGGATAGAAGAAAACAATTATTTTATATCCGATGATGAATTCTTAGGCAAGGGAAAATTAGCAGATATTTTAATCATCGCAACAATGGATCAGTGGCACTATAAACATGCTATTAAAGCACTTGATCTAGGATATGACATTCTACTAGAAAAGCCAATAGCTTCTACAGAAGAACAATGTGAAGAGATTGTTGAAAAAGCAAAAAAGTTGAATCGAAAAGTAGCGGTGTGCCATGTGTTACGATATACGCCATTTTATACTAAACTGAAAGAATTAGTGGATAGTAATATCATAGGGAAAGTAAGATCTATTACTCAAACAGAAAACATAGGCTATTATCATTATGCTCATAGTTATGTTAGAGGAAATTGGCATCGAGGAGATTTAACTTCACCAATGGTAGTAGCAAAGAGTTGTCATGATTTTGATATCATCAAATGGTTAATAGGCTCTAATTGTGTTGCTATTACTTCTTTTGGAAGTCTGGAGTATTTCAAAAAAGAAAATGCACCAGTGGGAAGTGCAAATAATTGCTACCAATGTAAGATAGATTGTCCATATAATGCTATCACTTTCTATAAGAAAAATCCAAAATGGTTCATGATTTTTTCGCTGGATCCTGATGTTGAAAAAGTGTTGAGCAATCTAGAGCATCCTTATGGGAAATGTGTTTATCAATGTGATAACAACGTTGCGGACAATCAAATTATTAACATGTTGTTTGCTAATAATTCTGTAGCACAGCTAAATATTACCGCATTTTCTAATGAAATGCATCGCAATATAAAAATTCATGGTACAATTGGAGAAATAGAAGGTGATTTGGAAGAGATGTCAATCACGATGAAAACATTTGGGGGTAAAACAGAAAAAATTGATGTTAGAAGTATCACTAATGATTTTTCAGGGCATTCTGGCGGAGATAAGCGAATGATTAAAGATTTAATCAATAATGTAAAAAATCATAAAGATCAAATCGCATTAACAGATATTTGCGAAGCGCTAGAAAGCCATAAGATGGCATTTAGATCCGAAGAATCAAGATTATCCGGAGGACAACTTAAAACAATTTAAATTAAGAGATGTTAAGTAAAAATACTTGACAACGTTGGCTTGTTGTGTTATACTTTATCGAAGAATAAAAACAAGGAGGTAATATTCATGGCTGTAAAGTTAAGATTACAAAGATTTGGAGCAAAAAAACGACCATATTATCGTGTAGTTGCAACAAATAGTACTAGTCCAAGAGATGGACGCTTTATTGAAATAATCGGTACCTATCATCCGATTGAACAAAATGATGTAATCAAAATCGACGAACAGAAAGCTCTTGAATGGTTGGCTAAAGGAGCACAACCTACAGACACAGTAAAATCTTTATTCAATAAATTAGGAATAAATGAAAAATTTGCTAATAGCAAAAAGTAGGAAAGAACATGCAAGAAATTAATTACGAAAAATTTTTGTGTGATTTAATCAAACCATTAGTGCTGTTTCCTGATGAAGTAGCAGTTAAAATTCTATCAGAAGAAGAAGATACTATCATGGTACAAATCATTGTAAATCCGGATGATATAGGACGCATAATAGGCAAGAAGGGAAGAGTTATTAACTCTATTCGAACAATTGCTTATGCTTCAGCGTCAAGATTCGGTAAAAGAATTGAGATTTCTGTCGACTCATTTTAATTTTCAATACAAGATATTAAAAAAGAAAGTTAATCACGTAGTGTACCCTAAATAATAGACAATTAGAAAAAAAGGGGTTAAGGGGGAATGTGTCCCCCTTAGTATATGAGAGCTTTTAAGAAATTTTCAAATTAACTAGTTGCTTAAAAT
>JAEZSA010000174.1 GCA_023422115.1 Bacillota bacterium
GGAGAATGAATTATGGGAAGAGCACATGAAGTTAGGGCCGCGTCAATGGCGAAAACGGCTGCTATCAAAAGTAAAAACAACGCTAAATATGGAACGGCTGTCTATGTAGCAGCGAAATCTGGTGTCCCTGATCCTGACCTAAACTTAAACCTAAGAAAAGAAATAGAAAAGGCGAAAAAGAACAACGTACCTGTTGATGTTATTAAAAGAGCGATAGAAAAAGCAAAAGGTGGCTCAACAGAAGCTTATAACTTTATTCGTTATGAAGGCTTTGGACCAAACAATTGTATGGTCATTGTTGATTGCTTGACAGACAACGTTAATAGAACATATACTTCAGTAAAAACTGCTTTTGGTAGATGCGGATTTAAACTAGGAGTGTCTGGTTGCGTCGCACACATGTTTGATAATTTGGCTATCTTCACATTTAAAGGCTATGGTGATGAAGAAGTACTCGATTCATTGATTGAAGCAGATTGTGATGTAAATGATGTTGAAACGGATGAAGAATATATCACTGTCTATGCTCCACAAACAGAATACGCAAAAATAAGAAATGCTTTGCAACAAAAATTTAATGGCATCGAATTTGAAGAAGATGAAACAACATGGATACCACAAAATTATGTAGAATTGACAGATGAGAGTGATATTAAAAAATATGAACGTTTTAAAGAAATGATGGATGAAATCGATGACGTTCAAGATGTTTATGATAACGTAAAGATGAATTAGTATAAAAAAGAATCCCCAGTTGATAAAACTGGGGATATTTATATTTATATGAAATAAAAAAGCAGAAAATAAAAATAAAAAAAAGTTGACTTTATAGAGGACTTCGAGTATAATACATAAGGTTAGAGAGAGACGTAGATATGCGAGGTTGCTGATACACACGGACGCGTTGCCAAAGTCCTTGTTATTAGGGAATTCGTATGGAGTCGAAGCTACATTAAAAATGGATGCAAAAGGAGGAAAAAACATGGCAAAAACAGCATTAAGAATTAAATTAATTTCTTATGATCACAGACTTATTGATGAGTCTGCAAGAAAGATTGTTGAAACGGCAAAAAAGACTGGAGCAAAAGTATCAGGTCCAATCCCGCTTCCAACAGAAAAAGAAGTCTTTACAGTAATTCGTTCACCACACAAATATAAGGATAGTCGTGAACAATTTGAAAGAAGAACACACAAACGTCTAATTGACATTGTGGAAACAACACCAAAAACAATGGATGCATTAATTCATCTAGAAATACCTGCTGGTGTTGACATTATTTTAAAATAATGAGTAAAGGAGGAAAAACTCATGGCCAAAGGAATCTTAGGTAAAAAAATTGGTATGACACAAGTTTTTTCAGCACAAGGTGAACTTATTCCTGTAACTGTTATTGAAGTTACAAATAACGTTGTGTTGCAAAAAAAGACAGCTGACACCGATGGGTATCAAGCTGTTCAAATAGGATTTGCCGACAAAAAAGAAAGTCGAGCTAACAATCCTGAAAAAGGACATGCTGCAAAGGCACAAGCCAACCCTAAGCGCTTCATCAAAGAAATCGCTGGGGAACAAATGGCTGTCTTTGAAGTAGGTCAAGAGGTAAAAGCAAATATATTTGCAGAGGGCGAAATCGTTGATGTAACCGGAACTAGTAAAGGGAAAGGTTACCAAGGCGTTATCAAACGTTGGAATTTCCATCGTGGCCCTATGGCTCATGGATCAGGTTATCATCGTGGATCAGGTTCAATGGGTGCGATTGATGCTGCTAGAATCAAAAAAGGTAAAAAACTAGCGGGTAGAATGGGTGGAGAACAAGTTACAGTTCAAAACTTAGAAGTTGTTAAGATTGATTTAGAAAAAAATGTAATGCTAATTAGAGGTAATGTCCCAGGAGCTAAAAACTCATTTGTTATGGTAACGAATGCAGTGAAGAAAGCATCTGCTGCCGTTAACCCAGAAGCGTTAGCTTAAGAAGGGAGAAATAAAGATGCCTAGTATAGTTGTATTAAACCAATCAGGTGCAGAAGTTGGTAAATTAAAATTAAGCAAAGAAGTATTTGCGATTGAACCAAACATGCAAGTTGTTTATGATGTGGTAAACGCTGAAAGAGCTGCTATGCGTCAAGGAACACACCAAACTAAAGGTCGTAGTGATGTTAGTGGTGGAGGTAAAAAACCTTGGCGTCAAAAAGGTACTGGACGTGCGCGACAAGGATCTATTAGAGCTCCTCAATGGCGCGGCGGTGGAATTGTCTTTGGTCCAAAACCTAGAAGTTATAGTGTAAAAGTAAATAAAAAAGTTGTAAAAGTAGCTGTTAAATCTTTATTATCAGATCGCTTAACAAATAATAAAATTGTTGTTGTTGATCAATTTGCTTTAGAAGATTTTAAAACAAAAACTTTAGTTTCTATTTTATCAAATTTAAAAGCTGAAGGAAAAGTATTAGTAATTACTGATGAAGATAATTACAATTTATTTACAGCTGGTAGAAACATCCCAGGTATATACGTACAAACAAAATCACATTTAAGTGTATATGACTTAATTAATGCTAATATGTACATTATGACTCAAGATGCAGCTAAAAAATATGAGGAGGATCTAAAATAATGAAAAATCCTTATGATGTTATTATTAAGCCTTTAATTACTGAAAAGTCTACAAAACTTGTTGAATCAAGAAAGTATACATTTGAAGTAATGCAAGGAGCAAACAAAGTAGAAGTAAAGAAAGCAATCGAAGAAATATTCAAAGTGAACGTTATTCAAGTAAATATGATTAACGTTAGAAAAAAAGAACGTCGTGTAGGAAAATATGAAGGTTTCCGCCCTGCAGTCCGCAAAGCAATTGTGACATTAGCAGAAGGTCAAACATTAGACGTATTCGAAGTTTAATATAGGAGGTAGCAGATAATGGCTATTAAGAAATATAATCCAACGACTAACGGCCGTCGTGGCATGTCAGTGTTGGTATTTGATGAAATTACAACATCTACTCCTGAAAAAAGTTTATTAGCACCATTAAAGAAAAATGGTGGACGTAATAATATGGGTAAAATCACTGTGCGCCATCAAGGTGGTGGACATAAACAAAAGTATCGTATTATTGATTTCAAAAGAAATAAAGATGATATCGTAGGTACGATTGCTACAATCGAGTATGATCCAAATAGATCAGCAAACATTGCTTTAGTAAATTATGTTGATGGTGAAAAGCGATATATTATTGCTCCTAAGGGACTAAAAGTAGGGCAAAAGATTTTATCTGGTGAAAAAGCAGATATCATCGTTGGTAACTCAATGCCTTTAGGTAGAATGCCAGTAGGTACAGTCGTTCATAATATTGAATTACATCCTGGTAAGGGTGGACAATTAGTTCGTTCCGCTGGATCAAGTGCTCAAATTTTGGGTCGTGAAGATAAGTATATCATCGTTAGATTAACTAGCGGTGAAGTAAGAAAAGTATTATCAGTATGTCGCGCTACTATTGGTGAAGTTGGCAATGCTGATCATATGAATGTTACAATCGGAAAAGCAGGAAGAACACGCTATTTAGGAATTAGACCAACTGTTAGAGGTTCTGCAATGAATCCTAATGATCACCCTCATGGTGGTGGTGAAGGTCGTACTCCTGTTGGACGTAAGGCTCCTCTTACTCCTTGGGGTAAAATTACTCTTGGTCTTAAGACTCGTAATAAAAAGAAAAAATCTAGCGACTTAATAGTACGTCGCCGTAACGGTTAGAAAGGAGAAATAACAATGGCACGCTCACTTAAAAAAGGACCTTTTTGCGATCAACATCTAATAAAGAAAGTTGAAGATCAAGGAGAAGGTTCAAAGAAAGTTATTCAAACATGGTCACGTCGTTCAACAATTTTTCCTGACTTTATCGGTCGTACAATTGCTGTATATAATGGTAAAAGCCATATTCCAGTATATGTAACTGAAGATATGGTAGGACATAAGTTGGGTGAATTTGCACCAACAAGAACTTACCGTGGCCACGGTAAAGATAAAAAGGCCACAGTGAAGAAGTAGGAGGATAGCATATGGAAGAAGTAGTAAAATTAGAAGCTAAGGCTATTGCCAAAACTGTTCGTGTTACTCCTCGTAAAGCTCGTTTAGTAATGGATTTAATCAGAGGAAAAAATGTTAGTGAAGCTGTTGCAATCTTAAAGTTAACACCAAAAGGTGTAACAGTAGCAATCGAAAAAGTATTAAAATCAGCAACTGCAAATGCTGTTAACAATCAAAAAATGGATCAAAAGAAACTTTATATCAAAGAAGGATACGTAAATGATGGAATTACCATCAAACGTATGATTACTCGGGCAAAAGGTAGTGGTAGTTCATTATTAAAAAGAACTAGCAATATTACTATCGTTGTTGCGGAAAGAGAATAGGAGGAACACATGGGACAAAAAGTTAATCCGATTGGATTAAGAGTCGGTATCATTCGCGATTGGGAATCAAAGTGGTATGCAAGTAAGTTAGAAGTTCCAACATTGTTACATGAAGATTTAAAAATTCGTGAAACAATCAATGAATTCTATAAGAAAGCATATGTATCAAAGATTGAAATCGAACGTACTAAGACTAAGATTATGTTGACTATTCACACTGCAAAACCGGGTGTTGTTATTGGCCGTGATGGAGCGATCAAAACACAAATCGTTGAAAAATTACAAAAAATGACTGGTAAGACAATATTTTTAAGTGTTGTTGAGATTAAGAACCCAGACTTAGATGCAATATTAGTTGCAAGAAATATGGCTGAACAATTAGAGAACAGAGCATCATTTAGACGTGTTCAAAAAATGGCTATCCAAAGAAGTATGAAAGCTGGTGCAAAAGGTATTAAGACATCAATTTCAGGCCGTTTGGGTGGAGCTGAAATGGCTCGTCGCGAAGGTTATAGCGAAGGAACTGTTCCTCTACATACATTAAGAGCTGATATCGACTATGCAATTGCTGAAGCAAACACTACATATGGTAAATTGGGTGTTAAAGTTTGGATTTGTAAAGGAGAAGTCTTACCAGCAAAGAAGACTAAGAAGGAGGCAAATTAATCATGTTGATGCCTAAAAGAACGAAGTATCGTCGTCCTCATCGCGTAAGTTACGAAGGTAAGGCGAAAGGTGCAAAAGAAATTAATTTTGGAGAATATGGATTACAAGCTCAAATAGGAACTTGGATTACATCACAACAAATCGAAGCAGCACGTATCGCTATGACTCGTTTCATGAAGCGTGAAGGTTCAGTTTGGATTAGAATATTCCCTCATATGGCGCAAACTCATAAACCTCTTGAAGTTCGTATGGGTGGCGGTAAAGGTGCTCCTGATAGTTATGTAGCAGTAGTAAAAAGAGGAACTATTATGTTTGAAATAGGTGGAGTTAGCGAAGAAATCGCACGTGAAGCATTAAGATTAGCTTCTCATAAATTACCTATTATGACAAAAGTAGTAAAGAGAGAAAGTGGTGAGAATAATGGCTAAGAAAGAACAAAAAGTTGTTGCTCCAGTTGTTAGAGAGTCAGAAGTAGATAAACTACGCAAACTTGATGATGCCACTATAGAAGAAAAGATCAAAGAAATGAAACAAGAATTATTTAATTTACGCTTTCAAGCAGCCGTTGGTAAATTAGAAAATACAGCACAAATTGGCAAAACAAAAAAGCAAATTGCGCGTATGAAAACTATATTAACAGAACGTGCCAACGAAGCTAAGTAAGGAGGAGAACTATGGAAAGAAATAGTAGAAAAGAATACACTGGTAAAGTTGTATCAACAAAAGAAGATAAAACTATTAAAGTTTTGATTACTACATACCGCAAGCATCCTCTATATGGAAAGCGAGTTGAATATAGCAAAAAGTTTACAGCACACGATGAAACTAATGATGCTAAGATGGGTGATATTGTTACGATTATGGAAACAAGACCATTATCTAAGACAAAAAAATTCCGCTTAGTTGCAATAGTTGAACGCGCTGTCCAACTATAGGAGGCGAAAATAATGATACAACAAGAATCGAGATTAAAAGTAGCCGACAATTCAGGTGCTAAAGAAATCCTTACAATTAAAGTTTTGGGTGGAACAAGACGTCGTTATGCAGGCGTTGGTGATATTATTGTTGCTACTGTTAAGAGTGCAACTCCAGGTGGAGCAATAAAAAAAGGTGAAATTATTAAAGCTGTAATCGTAAGAACAAAGAGTGCTTTAAGAAGAACTGATGGCAGTTATATTAGATTTGATGACAATGCTGCAGTTATTATTCGTGACGATAAAACTCCTAAAGGAACACGTATTTTTGGGCCAGTTGCCCGTGAATTACGTGATAAGGACTTTATGAAAATAATTTCCTTAGCTCCTGAGGTTTTATAAGGAGGAACGTATGTTTGTTAAAAAAGGTGATACCGTTAAAGTAATTAGCGGTGATAATAAAGGAAAAATCGGAAAAGTTTTGAAGGTATTAGTAAGTGAAAATCGCGTTATTGTTGAAGGCGTTAATATCGTTTCACGTCATACTAGACCATCAAATGCAAACCCAGACGGCGGAATTATAAAAAAAGAAGCTCCGATTGCTATTTCAAATGTTATGGTTTATGATACAAAAGCTTCGCAAGCAACTAGAGTAGGCTATAAAGAAGAAAATGGTAAGACAGTTCGTTTCGCTAAGAAGACTGGCAACTTGCTAGATAAGTAAGGAGGAAAAATATGAACAGAGTAAAAGTAAAATACAATGAAACTGTAAAAGATGCTTTGATTAAAAAGTTCTCTTATACTTCTCCTATGCAAGCCCCTCGATTAGAAAAAATCGTAGTTAATATGGGTGTTGGTGATGCGATTCAAAACGCAAAAGCACTAGATGCTGCTGTTGAAGAATTGACACAAGTAACTGGTCAAAAGCCAATCATTACAAAAGCTAAGAAATCAATCGCTGCTTTTAAATTACGTGAAGGTGTAGCAATTGGTTGTAAGGTAACGCTTAGAGGGGAAAGAATGTACGAATTTTTTGATAAATTAGTTACTGTAGCCCTTCCTCGAGTTAGAGACTTTAGAGGCCTAAGTAAGGATTCTTTCGATGGCCGAGGTAATTATACAATAGGTATTAAAGAACAATTAATTTTTCCAGAAATTAATTATGATAAAGTATTAAAGATTCGTGGTATGGATATTGTTATTGTTACAACAGCAAAAACTGATGAAGAAGGCCGCGAATTACTAAACCTATTGGGAATGCCTTTTAGGAAGTAGTGAAGGAGTAGAACTATGGCAAAAACATCATTAAAAATTAGAAACAAAAGAACACAAAAGTTCGAAGTTAGAGAATATACACGATGCGAGCGTTGTGGAAGACCACATTCCGTATATCGTAAATTCAAATTATGCCGTGTCTGCTTTAGAGAGTTAGCCAATAAGGGACAAATCCCTGGCGTAACTAAATCTAGCTGGTAGAAAGGAGATTATCTATGGTAATGACAGATCCAATTGCTGATATGCTTACACGTATTCGTAATGCCAACCAAAGGAAGCATGAATATGTAGAGATGCCAGCATCAAAATTGAAACAAGAAATTTTAAGTGTTATTAAAACGGAAGGTTACATTAAAGATGTAGAACTAATTTCTGCTGAAGAAAAAGGGACTACTATTAAAACTTTAAAGGTAACGCTTAAGTATACAGATAAGAAAGAAAGAGTAATAAAAGGCTTAACTCGCATATCTAAACCAGGTTTGAGAGTTTATGCAAAAGCTAGCGAAATGCCAAAAGTATTAAATGGTTTAGGAATCGCTATCGTATCAACATCAAATGGAGTTATGACTGATAAAGAAGCACGCCAAAAGAATTTTGGTGGCGAAGTTGTAGCTTATGTTTGGTAGGAGGTTTTATTATGTCTAGAGTCGGAAATAAAGTTGTAAAATTAGCTGATGGTGTATCAGTTGAAGTAAAACCAGGAAATTTTGTAGTAGTAAAAGGTCCAAAAGGTGAAATAAGCCAACAATTATGTCCTCAAATGACAATTGAAATTGAAGAACATGATGTTAAAGTGATAAGACCAAGCGATACTCAAGAACATAGAACTCTTCATGGAACAACAAGAGCCCTTTTACATAACATGGTAGAAGGTGTTACTAATGGTTTCGTGAAAGGACTAGAAATTCAAGGAACAGGATATCGTGCTTCTTTGAAAGATAAGGTTTTAGTTGTAGCCGCTGGTTATTCACATTTGGTAGAAATGCCTATTCCTCAAGGACTTGTTGTTGAAGTCCCTACTCCAACTGAAGTAGTAATAAAAGGTGTAGACAAACAAGTTGTTGGTCAATTTGCTGCTGAAGTTAGGGCAGTTAGAAAACCTGAACCGTATTTAGGAAAAGGTATTCGTTATAAAGGCGAAATTGTTCGTCGTAAAGAAGGAAAGAAAGCTAAATAGAAAGGAGTGTATGAGTAGTGATCACAAAAAAATCGCGTAATGAAACACGCAGTATTCGTCATTTAAGAATTCGTAAGAATATTAGTGGAACATCTACCTTACCTCGTTTAAATGTGTTCAGATCAAATGCACATATTTATGCTCAAGTAATCGATGATGTAGAAGGTGTAACTTTAGTTAGTGCATCTAGTATAGATAAAGAATTAAAGTTAGAAAAGGGCTCTAATAAAGAAGCAGCAACGCAAGTTGGTACTTTAATAGCAAAAAGAGCATTAGATAAGAAAATCGAGAATGTTGTATTCGATCGTGGTGGATACTTATATCACGGAAGAGTAAAAGCATTAGCGGAAGCTGCTAGAGAAGCAGGATTGAAGTTCTAGGAGGATGACGATGAAACAAGAAAAAGAAAACAAACGTAGTAGAAAAGTTGTTGAAGAAGTCGTTAAAGAATTCGAAGAACGCGTAGTTAGTATTAACCATGTTACTAAGGTTGTTAAGGGTGGTAGAAGATATCGTTTTAGCGCATTAGTAGTAGTTGGTAATTATAAAGGCCAAGTCGGCCTAGGTACTGGAAAAGCAATAGAAATTCCTGATGCAATTAAAAAAGCAGTTGAAGATGCAAAAAGAAATTTAATTCATGTTCCAGTTGTTAATACAACAATTCCTCATGCTATTACAGGTGTGTATGGAGCGGGTCGTGTTTTCTTGAAACCTGCACCTGATGGAACTGGCGTTATCGCTGGTGGACCTGTTCGTGCGGTAGTTGAATTAGCAGGAATCAAAGATATTTTATCAAAATCAATAGGCTCAAGCACTCCTATAAACATAGTAAGAGCAACTATGCAAGGACTTGAATCTCTAAGAACAGTTGAAGAAGTTGCTGAAATTAGAGGTAAAAAGCCTGAGGAAATTTTGGGGTAGAAACACATGGCAGAAAAAGAAAAGAATATTACTATTAAATTAGTAAAAAGTTCGTTTGGTCGTAAACCAAGTCAAGCAAGAACACTAAAAGCGTTAGGCTTAACAAAAGTTAACCAAGTTGTTACTAAACCGGATAATGATGCAGTTCGTGGAATGATCGCAACTGTTAGTCATTTATTAGAAGTGCTAGAAGGTTAGGAGGCTCACATGGAATTACATGATTTAATGCCTGTAGATGGCGCAAGACATAGTAAAAAACGCGTTGGTCGTGGAACAGGTAGCGGTCACGGTAAAACAAGTGGTCGTGGACATAAAGGACAAAATTCTCGTAGTGGTGGTGGAGTTCGTCCAGGATTTGAAGGTGGACAAACACCATTATTCAAGAGATTACCAAAACGAGGATTTACAAATGTAAACAGAAAAGAATATGCTGTTGTTAATATAACAGATCTTAACTGTGAATGCTTCAAAGAAGGAAGTAAAGTTACTCCTGAATTATTAGTCAAAGTTGGACTAGTTAGTAAAAACGCAAAAAATATTAAAGTTTTAGGAAATGGTAAATTAGAAAAGAATCTAATAGTTTGTGCTCATAAATTTTCTAAATCAGCAGAAAAGGGAATTGTTGAAGCTGGTGGAAAAATAGAGGTAATCTAATATGGCAATCAAAAACAAAAAAGTATGGATTAGCTTATTATTTACTGCTCTATTTCTATTCATTTATCGTTTAGGATATTTTATCCAAATACCATTTGTTGAAATCGAATATGTAAAACAATTGTTCTCTTCTGGAGAATCAATGTTTGGATTTTTAGATGTATTTAGCGGAGGAGCATTATCAAACTTCTCTATCGTTGCTTTAGGTATTGGACCTTACATCACAGCATCAATCGTTGTTCAATTGTTGCAAATGGATATTATTCCAGTATTAAAAGAATGGACTGAAGAAGGACAAGTTGGTAAAGAAAAATTAAATCAATTGACTAGATATCTTGCACTTGGTTTGGCTTTTATTCAATCGTTGACATTAACAATTGGTATTTCTGTAACTTACAATAATGCTTTGTTTGGTCCAGGAACACCCATTACACCAATGACATACATCTATTTATCACTGGTAATGACAGCTGGTACAGCATTTGTACTATGGATTGCTGAAAGAATTACCCAAAAAGGAATTGGAAATGGTACATCAATGATTATCGTTGCTGGTATCGTTGCTAGTTTCCCTGATATGATTAATGATTTAATTCAAAAGTATATCGTATCTGGCGGAGAAAAAATTGGTAATATTTTCATCTTCTTTGGAGTGATTTTACTAATGATTCTTATTATTATCGGAGTTATCTTTATTGAAACTGCACAAAGAAAGATTCCAATTCAATATGCGAATCGACCTGCAACAGCTTCTTTTAGAGGTAAAAGCGATTCTAATGTTCCAATTAAGTTAAATTCAGCAAGTGTTATCCCTGTTATTTTTGCTTCAACATTAATGAGTTTGCCAACAACAATCTCAAATTTCTTAACAAATGCAACAGCAAAAACATGGATTGACAATATTTTCAGTGCAAGCGAACCTATCGGATTTGTATTGTACATCATATTGATTTTTGTCTTCTCATTCTTCTATGCGTTCTTACAAATAAGTCCAGAGAAGATGGCAGAAAACTTACAAAAACAAAATGCATATGTTCCAGGTATTAGACCTGGCGATGAAACAGCCGCTTATTTCTCAAGAGTATTGTTTAAAATAACTATGGTAGGTGCAACGTATCTATCAATCGTAGCAGCAGTTCCAATTATTGTTGCGAAGATATTTAGCTTACCATCTTCAGTTCAAGTAGGTGGAACAAGTTTAATTATCGTTGTTGGTGTTGCAATTGAAACTGTAAAACAATTAAAAACTCAAAGTCAAGAGAAGCAATATCGAGGCTTCATTGACTAGGAGAAGCGATATGCGTTTA
>JAEZSA010000187.1 GCA_023422115.1 Bacillota bacterium
ACTATGACCCTATTTTATCATAAAGAGAAAGCAATGACAAGTGCTGAAATTGACTTGAAAGCATTTACAGCGTTTTTCAAACTGTTTGTTTACTATTTCCATCCGTATGATTTATATAAATTTATAGCAAACTTTTTTTAATTTGTTCTACTTTATCCAATTTTTCCCATGGTAAATCTAAATCTAATCGTCCAAAATGACCATATGAAGCAACCTGTTTATAAATAGGTTGACGCAAATTCAAATTCTTAATAATTTGTAATGGTTGCAAATCAAAGTTTTTACGAATGATTTGTTCAATTTCTTCTTCTGTGTATTTACTCGTACCATAAGTATTAATCATAATAGAAGATGGATCACTGATACCAATGATGTAACTTAAACCCACTTCAATTTTATCAGCAACTTTTGCTGCTACTAAATTCTTGGCAATATATCTTGCCATATAGGAAGCACTTCGATCCACCTTTGTTGGATCTTTACCAGAAAAAGCACCTCCTCCATGACGAGCATATCCACCATAAGTATCAACAATAATTTTTCTACCTGTTAAACCAGAATCACCTTTTGGCCCACCGATTACAAATCTTCCTGTTGGATTGATAAATATTTTGGTGTTTTCATCTATCAAATGATTAGGAATGACATGCCTTATGACTTCTTTTTCAATAAAAGATCGTAATTCCTGCATCGAAACCACTTCGTTATGTTGTGTTGAAACAACAACACTTTCGATTCTAAGGCATGTATCATTTTCATCATATTCAATGCTAACTTGTGCTTTTCCATCAGGGCGAAGATAGTCAACCAATCCTTTTTTTCTGACTTCAGCTAATCTTCTTGTCAATCGATGCGATAAAACTATCGCTAATGGCATCATTTCAGCTGTTTCATTGCATGCAAAGCCAAACATTAATCCTTGGTCTCCTGCACCTTCACCGTCTTTTACTCCAATTGCAATATCGGGAGATTGCTCATCTAAAGAAACCAGTACAGCTAAATTTTCTGCATCAAATCCATATTTACCACGATCATAACCGATTTCTTTTACTGTATCACGAACAACTTTCTGAATATCCACATAGGTATCCGTTGTTATTTCACCCATTACTAAAACCAATCCAGTTGTTGCTGCTACTTCACAAGCTACACGTGCACAAGGATCCTTTTCTAATATAGCATCTAAAACAGCATCTGATATTTGATCACAAACCTTATCTGGATGGCCTTCAGTCACTGATTCAGATGTAAAATATTTCTTCATAGTAACCACCTCTAGTACATTTTAATACTTTTTTTTCTTATTTTCAACTTTTTTATCATATTCGAATGGTTTACGTGTTCTCCGTTTCTCTATCTCACTATGATATGATTTCTTTTCGCCAAAACTTGATTTCTTTTCACCAAAACTTGATTTCTTTTCACCAAAGTTTGTTTTCTTCATCGATTTTCCTCTTGATGAAGAGGAACGATCATCTCTACGAGATGAGGAAGAGCTCTTTTCTTTTGCTACTTCAAGAATTACATTTCTACCTTTAAAAATAGAACCATTAGCTGCAGTTAATAATTCATCAACATGCTCTGTAGGGACTTCAAAGAAAGAAAAATTATCATGAATATCAATTGCATTAATATCGGCATTTGTCATGGTTGTTTTATTGACTAACCAATCAGTTAAATCATAGACTTTAATTTTGTCACGACGACCAACACTAATAAAAATTCGTGAGCTTTTTTGATTCCTTTGTTTTTGGCGACTAGAAATTTCTTCCTTGATTTCTTCAATTTCGACATTGCCTTCGTTGGCATTCATATGTAATAAAACCAAACCGCGAAGTAAATCTTCCTTTAATATTCCCGATACTTCTAAATCATTCAATTGTTTTGTTAGAATCTTTTGGTATTCACTAGGTTCTTTTGCGATTTCCAATGCTTTGTTTAAAATGCGTTTCATTCTCACTTCAACAACTTTTTCCAAAGAAGGAATATTCATCGGTGTAATATCAGCTTTTGCATAGTTTGCAATTGATCGTAAACGATTTTTTTCTGTTCTTGTTACTAAAGTAACTGACAATCCAAGTTTTTGAGCACGACCTGTTCTACCGATACGATGAACATAATATTCTTCATCAGTAGGAACATCATAGTTGATAACTACATCAACATCATCGATATCTAACCCTCGTGCTGCTACATCAGATGCTACAAGGATATTAATTAAACCACCACGGAAACGATTCATAACTCGATCTCTTTGCATTTGTTTCATATCACCATGCAAAGCTTCTGTCATAAAGCCACGTAATAATAATTGACTTGTTACTTCATCAACCATTTTTTTAGTATTGCAAAAAATCATCACTAATTTATAGTCATTGATATCGATTAAACGAGCAATAATCTCAATTTTATCTTTTTCTTTTACTTCAATAAGTTTTTGACTTATTGTAGGTACGGTTAATTGACTAGCTGTAACTCTAATTGTCACTGGTTTTGTTAAAAACTGATTGGCAATTCGTTCAATTTCTTTCGAAATAGTCGCAGAAAAAAGCATCGTTTGATGTTCTTTCTTAATATTAGTTAAGATAAAGTCAATGTCCTCTTTAAATCCCATATTCAACATTTCATCTGCTTCATCTAGAATAACAGTAATAACATTGTCTAGGCGAACTGTTCTTCTCTCCATATGATCCATTAATCTTCCAGGAGTTGCAACAATGATTTGTGGGCGCTTTTTCAATGCTGTAATTTGGCGATCAATCGATTCGCCACCATAGATAGCAACGGCTCTTACTTCTTTCATGTAGTAAGCAACTGTATTTATTTCTTTTGTTATTTGCACTGCAAGTTCTCTTGTTGGAGCAATAACAATAGTTTGTACCACTTCAGAAGTGATATCAATTTTATT
>JAEZSA010000107.1 GCA_023422115.1 Bacillota bacterium
TTGGAAGTTGAAAAAGATAAAGAGCGTATTGAAGCAGAAAAATTATTGAATGAAATGAACGAGTTAAAAACTGAGATTGAAGCAAAACCTATCACCATTGCGGTTCATGTTGGGAAAGAAGGAAAACTATTTGGAACGGTAAGTAGTAAACAAATAGTTGAACAATATAAAGCGGAACACAATATTATCTTTGATAAGAGAAAAATGCTTTTTGAAAAAGATATTGATGCAGTTGGTACTTATAAAATTGTCATACAATTACATAAAGAAGTAAAAGCAATCATGACAGTGAACGTTGTGGAAAAGGAATAAAGTATGGAAAATGAAAAATTAAGAAATATTCCATATAGCTTAGAAGCAGAAAATTTCATTCTAGGAAGTTTATTAATCGATAGTCGATTAGCTTTAGAATATTGTAGTCGGTTAAGTGAACAAGATTTCTATGTTCAAGAAAATAAAAAAATTTTTTCAGCAATTCAAAATTTATATCAATTGCACGCAAAAATTGATTATTTGTCTGTTGTTGAAGAATTAAAAAGATTGAATGAACTAGATACGATAGGGAAAAAATATCTAGTAGAGTTAATGGATGTTTTACCTTCTCATGTAAATGCAGAATCTTATGTGGAGATTATCCTACAAAAGAGTTTGGAAAGAGAGCTGTATTTTGCAACTAGTACTATCAGTGATAGTATTCTAGTAGGACAGACAGAATTTGAAGCCTTATTAGAAAACACAGAAAAAACTATTTTTCAAATAGTAAATAAAAGAAGAACAACTCCATTCATGAAAATTGATGAAGCAACTGAAAAAGTAATGCACATCATTGAAGAAAACAAAGATAATCAAGGAAAAGGAGTTATTGGATTAGATACTGGTTTTAAGAAACTAAATGAATACACTCTAGGATTTCAAAAGGGTGAATTGATTATTCTAGCTGCTCGTCCAGGTATTGGTAAATCTGCCTTTGCTTTAAATGTTGCAGCAAATGCCTGTTTGAATTTGAAAGCTCATGTAGCATTCTTTTCATTGGAAATGAGTGTTGATCAATTAGTAATGCGATTATTAAGTGCAAAATCTAATGTGCCATTGCAAAAAATTAGAAGTGGTAACATGACGCCCGATGAAATGACAAGAGTTTTAGCGGCAAAAGCAAAATTTGATGATAGTAATCTATACATCGATGAAGGAATTAGTGGAAATTTAGAAGATGTAAAAGTAAAGTGCCGTAAATTAAAACGAGAAGGAAAATTAGATGTTATTATTGTTGACTATCTACAACTTCTTTCTTTAACTGCAGGACAAGATAAATTAAGTACCTATGAAAGAGTTACCAAACTATCTCGTGGTTTGAAGATGTTAGCAAGAGAATTGAATGTTCCCGTTCTTGCTTTATCACAATTATCACGGGCGATAGAAAAGCGAAGTGAAGAAGAACAAACACCACTATTATCAGACTTACGTGAATCAGGAAGTATTGAACAAGATGCGGATATTGTTATTTTCTTACATCGCCGCATCACAAAAAAGGAAGAAACTGAATTAAAACCAGCTGGTGGAAGTCGTAAAACAGAAGTATTTATTTCAAAGAACCGCCAAGGGGAAGTGGGTTCATTTAAACTGATATTTAGAGGGGATTGCTCTGCTTTCAGTGCAACAGAGTAATTTATATAACAAGAAAGGTGTCACATGTTAGAACGATTAAAAATAATGGAAGCAAGATATATCCAAATAGGAGAAAACTTGCAAAACCCAGAAGTAGTAAAAGATATTAAAAAAATGACTTCATTAATGAAAGAGATGAGCTCGTTAGAAAAAATTATTGTTGTCTATCGTGAATATCTAGATGTAATGAAACAAATTGCTGATTTGAAAGAATTAGCCAAAGATGAAGATGATGAAATAAGAGAAATGGCAACTTTGGATTTGGAAGAAAACTTAACCAAAGAAGAAAAACTAGTAGAAGATTTAAAAGTTTTGTTGATACCAAAAGATCCAAACGATGATAAAAATGTAATTTTTGAAATTCGTGGAGCAGCTGGTGGTGATGAAGCGAATATTTTTGCTGGTGACTTATTTAGGATGTATACCCGTTTTGCTGAAACAAGAGGATGGAAGATAGAAGTACTATCAGCTGATGTTGCAGAATTGGGAGGCTTTAGCCAAATCGAATTCATGATGTCAGGAGATAGCGTATATTCTTTCATGAAATATGAATCTGGAGCACATCGTGTTCAAAGAGTTCCTGAAACAGAGTCGCAAGGAAGAATTCAAACTTCGACTGCTACAGTATTAGTTATGCCTGAAGCAGATGAATTGGATGTTCAAATGGATATGAACGACGTTAGAGTCGATATTTTCTGTTCATCAGGACCAGGAGGACAGAGTGTTAATACAACAAAATCAGCGGTACGAGTTACGCATATACCAACGGGGATTGTTGTTTCGTGTCAAGATGGCAAAAGTCAACATGAAAATAAAGCAAATGCTTTAAAAGTATTACAAGCTAGATTATATGATAAATTGAACGAAGAGCGTTTGGAAAAAGAAGGTAAAGAACGATTATCTAAAATTGGCCATGGCGATCGTAGCGAGAAAATTAGGACATATAATTATCCTCAAAACCGTGTTACAGATCATAGAATAGGCTTCACTATTCAACAATTAGATCGTATTATGGAAGGAAAGCTTGATGCAGTAATTGATGCATTGATTACTGAGGATCAAAAAAGAATATTATCTAATCAAAAATAGGTGTCTAAATGTTACAAATGCAAATTAACTTAAAAGCTATTTTAAACAACATAAATAAGATTAATCAAATATCAAATAAAAAAGTTATCCCCGTTATTAAAAGTAACGCTTACGGTTTAGGTGATATTGAGGTAGGTAAATATTTATCAAATCATGGAATTGATTATGTAGCAGTAGTTGATACAAAAGAAGCAAAAAGATTGATTGATGCACAAATTACTGCTAATATTTTAGTGTTAAATGGAATTTCTTCAAGTGAAATGGAATTTTATGAGCAAAACAAAAACCTAATCATATCAGTAAATAGTTATAAAGATGCTTTAGATATCGCTCAACATTGTTTGATAGATGGTTTAAGAGTTCATTTGCAAATTGAAACAGGTATGAATAGACTGGGAATAAAAAGCGTTGAAGAATGTATTGAAGTAATCAACACGTTAAAAAGTGCGAATGTGAAGATAGAGGGAATTTATACTCATTTTAGTAGTCTAAATAACTTAGAGAAACAAGAAAAAGAATTTAGAAAATATCTATCTTTATATAAATTTGCTATGATTCATTGTGCTGCCACTTCAACATATCAATATGCTACTATCGGTAACTATGTTCGAGTTGGGTTACAAATTTATGGATTTGAAACAAATGATAATTTTACCCAAGCAGTAACAATCTATACAACTCCTATCGCTATTAATGAGATAGAAGCAAAAGAAACCGTTGGGTATGGAGAAACATTTGTTGCTTCTAAAGCGATGCGTATTGCTGTTTTACCAGTGGGTTATAGTGATGGATATTGCCGTAATCTATCGGGATTTTTTGTCTATGCTGAAGGGAAAAGATATAATGTAGTTGGTAGAATTTGTATGAACCATATATTTATTGAGATTGATGAAAAGGTAAACATGGAAACAAAGTTTTATATTACATGTAGTGAATTGCCAATTAAAGAAATGGCAGCCTATCTTAACACAATTGAACATGAAATTTTATGTATGTTTCATATACAAAATAAGGAATATCTTGCATGACCTATCATGAATTAATTTCTATTAATAGTAAAAAAGCAGAAAAATTGAATAAAGAAAAAAATGCTGTTATGATGATAGTGCGAGAATTAGCAGGTTTTTCTCCTTCTCAATTGTATATCCATTATGATGATCAAGTCAGTAATTTGGATTTTATTCAAGAAAAATTAGATTGCTATTTGGAAAAAGATATTGCTCCGCAGTATGTCTTAGGATACACATATTTTTATGGAAATAAAATAGAAGTCAATTCTAATGTTTTAATTCCACGAGCAGAAACAGAAGTTCTCGTTACGGAAGTTTTAAAATATATTGATATAAATCAAGTACTAAAGGTTGTAGATATTGGAACGGGTTCTGGTTGTATTGCTATTGCAATCAAAAAACAAAGACCCAAAACAGATGTGATGGGACTAGATATATCATTAAAAGCAATTGACATTGCACGGAAAAATGCTACAATGAATGATGTTGAAATTGTATTTAAGGAAAATGATGTACTTAAGGGGTTAAAGAATAAGTTTGATATCCTAGTATCTAATCCACCTTATATCGATAAAAATGATTTTGTTGAAGAAATTGTTTTAAAAAACGAACCTGATATTTCTTTGTTTGCCGAAGAAAAAGGACTCTATTTTTATCGAAGAATATTGGAAGAAGCGGCTACTATAATGAATGAAAAATTTGTTATTGCTTTTGAAATTGGGTATAAACAAGCAAAAGAAGTTATTGCTTTAGCGGATAGGTTCTTTCCCCAAGCGATTAAAACAGTGATAAAGGATTTATGCGGCAAGGATAGAGTTGTTATAATTCACAATC
>JAEZSA010000175.1 GCA_023422115.1 Bacillota bacterium
GCACCTCCTACTTCATACCTGACTGAGCCATGGTATCCATTACGTTGCTTTGTGAGAAAATAAAGACAGCAATCGGAACAGTAATCATAATTAAGGCTACTGCATTTAAAGTACCAGTACGAGCCACACCTGCCGTGGCAATCTGATTAATTGCATAACTCAACATTTTATAGTCTTCACGATAAATCGTTGTTGAACCATAGGTGCTCCACAAACTTTGGAAGTCTAAAATAATTAATGTAACCCATGCTGGTTTTACAATTGGCATAACAATTGACCAATAAATCTTTAAATCTCCAGCTCCATCTAACTTTGCTGATTCGATATATTCCATTGGTACACCTACCATGAATTGTCGCATCAAATAAAGTCCTAATGAACCAGCCATTACTGGTAAGACAATTGACCAATAAGTATCGATTAATCCTAAACTATTTAAGATAATATAATGTGGGGTTGCTGTTACACTACCAGGGAACATTAATGAATAAACGATTAATCCATTGATAAATAATGATCCTGGAACACGATATTTTGCTAGAACATAAGCACACATCGAAGCAACGAACACGTGACCAAAAGTACCTAAGACAGTAACTAAAATAGTATTAAACAAATATCTTGAGAATGGTACCAATGATGTTCCCAGTACTACACCTAAATCAGCAAAATTGCTTAAGGTTGGGTTTCTAACGAAAATAGTTGGTGGGAATCTAAAAATTTCATCAAGAGGTTTAAAGGCGTTGTTGATAATTAGAATTAATGGTAAGATACTTAAAATACCACAAATTGCTAAGAATATGAATAAGGCAATATCACCGCCTTTTGATCGATTGACACGTTTTTTTATTTTTGATCTGTTTCTTATTTTTAATGAGGATATTTCTGCGAAAGGTCGAGAATCAATATGACGTGCCTTTTTAGCGTTTAACTTTTCACGTACTTCTTCTAAATTCTTTTGCGAAGTTTCTTCATTTAAAAGTTCTGCTTTCGTTTTCGCCATATTATGAACCTACCTTTCTAATCATCTTTCTAATCAAACTATTTAAACCAATTGAAGCTAGGAACAAGAGCGTTGCAATCGCGGAAGCGTATCCCAACTCAAATCGCGTACTCGTATAGTCAGATAGATGATTTACTATTGTATGTCCTGCATATTGTACCGAAGGGAATCCACACAAAGCCGTTGTTACAGCACCAACACCTAACGTATTGGCAATCTGAATAACAGCACTAAACAATAATTGATCTTTAATAGAAGGTAGTGTGATAAACCATAACTCTTGCCATCTATTTCTAACACCATCAATTGCTCCTGCTTCATATAATTCTCTATTTACTGTTTTCAAACCACCGATGATAGCTAAGAAGTTAACCCCTAGACTCATCCATAGTTGTACAAGAATAACAATTGGTAAAATATATTGAGGATCTTTTAACCATGTGATTGGTTCACGAATAATTTGTAATTTCATTAATAATGAGTTTGCCCATCCGTAATAATCACTAAAGAATATTAAACGCCAAATTGAAATTGCACCTGTCAACGCAGGAGCATAGAACACAAAGGTTACAACTGCTCTTAAGTATCGAGGAAGTTCGTTGATTAACCACGCGAATACAAATGACAATAAATATCCACCTGGTCCTACGATAACTGCAATAATCAGTGTGTTTTTTAAGGCGGTTACAAAAATTGGATCTTCAAGGAAAAGATTAAGATAATTTTCCCATCCTACCCATCCTGGTGGCCACTCCAATAGGTTAAAATCTGTAAAGCTTAACCCCAAACTCATAACTACAGGAATTACTGTAAATGTTGCGAATAGAAGAAGATAAGGAAACATCATCACATAAAGTTCCCTATTTAGATACATCTTCCTTCTAAACGGTTTCTTTCTACTCCAAAGATCCATTTTCAATCTTCGGCTTTCTCGCCATGCTGAGAAACGTTTTGAAAAACTTAGTTTGTTTTCTTGTTTTATATTTTTTTCCATAACAATGCTCCAATCCTAATCTACTGGTAATCCAAATTCTTTACGTTTTCTGGTAATTTCACTATTGATTAAAACGATATAATCACTAAATGTTTCTCGTGGATTGGTATCATTGTTGATAACAGCACGAATTGCATTTTCTAGATTTCGTCCTACATAGTAACCACCAGCAATTTCTGGAACACCCACTGTGATTTCCCATTGCGATAATAATATTTCTCTTTCTGTCTTTGACCAAGGTAGTAACTTAAATGCCTCGATATTAGCAGTATTATGACGAGCTGCAGCGCCTAAAATTGATTCTAGTTCACGTGCATAATTGTATTGTGTTTCAGTAGAAGTCCACCATTTTAAGAATTCCCATGAAGAATCTTTATCATCTGATTGTTCCATTACAACGACTGCTGTACCACTTGTAACACCACTATTATTAAATGTTCCATCTGTACGATATGTTCCAGGAAGTGGAGCAAATGTCCATTTACCCATAATATCAGGAGCAAATACTGTTAATGTGTTGAATAATTCATAAGAAGCAATACCAATTGGCATTTCACCTGTTCTAAAACGATTGGTAAAGTTAGCTGCTAATAAGAAACTATAATCTGTAAAATAACTACACCAGTTTTCAAAAGCAATCATACCCACTTCTGAATCAAAATCAGATTCTCTATCATCGTTACGATAGAATTGTCCTCCCATTTGATATAACAAAGTTGCATAGATAATAGAACCTGCATCTTCAAATGGTAAATAGAAATCTAGATTTGATACTTGTAATTCTGTTACTAATAATTTTACATCTTCCCATGTTTTTGGTACTGACCATCCATTTTCTTCGAAAATATCAGTTCGGTAGAACATTACTAAGAATGATGATGTGTTAGGTAAAGCATAATATCCACCCTCTAGTTCATATGGAATCATAGAACTATATTGGAACCTTGCATATTCTGGATAATCGTATTTTACATAGTCATCTTTTGTATAATTTCCATTATTTTGAGTACAGTTTCCTTTTGCTGCATTTTCTGCTGTACAAATTCCTGTTACTTCATGGAAATCTTCTTGTTGGCTGATATCATAAATTGCACCACGTAGTGCATAGTTAACTGGTAATCCACCACCAACATTAATAGCAACATCAGGTCCTGTTCCAGCTAATGTAGCTGGTAATAGTACCCCTGGTGCTAAAATCTTTAATACGATATTAATTCCTGTATCAGGAATAAATGTTGTATCGATTAAATTCTTTACTGCATTTACTTGTTCACGTCCTGTTGATTCACTTGTTAAATACCAAACTTCTATTTCTTTCTCAAATCCTTCTGTGCTTGTAACACCGATTGATTCATAATCGAAGAAGAAAGATAAGAAGAAGGCTTTAATTTGGAACCATGTTTGAGTGAAGAAGTTCGCATTGGCGTTTGGTAACTCTTCATCTTGTGAATGAACCCATAAAGATTCTATCATCAATGATTGCTCTTTGATGTCTAAGATCCAAGTTCCTAAAGCAGATAGGTTACTCTTAAACTCTGTTAAGTCTTTTGTAACATTCCATGGTTTAGTAGCAAAGCCGCCCAAATCAGAAGTTTTACCATTTCTTGTTACTTCACCACCGATTTGTAATACTGTTTTATCTAGCGTGTTATTTAAACTACTCTTTTCACCCGTTAAACTTGTAATGTATTCAGAAACCTCATTTAGGATTACAGCACTATCAGAGAATATTTTCTCCATTGTGCGACCTTTTTTATCTGTAGAAATACGAGCGTTATCACCATATAAGTTGTATTCCTGATATTCATCAGGATTTGCTGTTGTTATTGAAATAATCTTTAAGTAAAGTTCACTTAAATCATCAATTACTTGTTGTACTTTACTGATTGGATCTCCATAATCTCCTAAAGTAGCTTCCAATGTAATCGTGTTTTCTCCCTCATCAAGGTAGAACAAATATTTTTCCTCTTCGCTACCAATAGTAATAATTTCCCAATCACTACTATAATAAAAACGAGCATTGTTTGCTTCTCTAAAAGGAACTTCACCATTGATATAAATTCTTCTTGTTGAGAATAAACCACGTGATAAATTTTGTTTTGCTCTAAAAGATATATGATAGAATCCAGCTTCTGGAGCAGTTACTTTCCAAGAAATCCAATCTCCTGGAGTCGACCATTTCGATCCACCAATAGAGTTATATTTTGTTTTAACTGGATCAGCTGGAGTATTCAATGGACTTGTTCTGTCACTTGTTGCATATAATGTTGGTGAAGATCTTTCGAAAGCCGTTTCAGCTTCAATCTTCTCTATATGACCATTCACAATGGCAACATCATTATTAGCTTCTAAATATTCTGCATAAGATAGTTTTTCTTTAACTGAAACTATTTCAAAGCTAAAGATAACTAGATTCTCTCTTAGTGATGTGAAAGAAATTGTGTTGTCTCCCGCATTAAAATAAAACATAAATGGTTCTGACACATATCCTGTTTCATCACGCAAATAAGTTGTTCTTTCTGAGAATATTTCTATTTGCGTTGGTTTTAAATCATTTCCTGTAATATCTTGAGCAATTGGTTCTTTATCTGCCCAAACACGATAGAATGTGACGTTATTTAAATCGTTAAACAATACTTCATCGTTTATTTTAATCAAACGTTCAGCATTGCTACCACCACCTTGTGGCATATAATAATTAACAATTACGTTGTACAATCCTGCTTCAGGAATAGCTTTTACATCCCAAGTAGCTGTTCCATTTTCACTCGTGTAATAACCTTTTTTTCCATCCACTAAATAGTTAGCAGCAAAATCTGTTGCTTCTTCACTCGCTTTTGCAGTGTTACCATCTACATAAACGCTTTTATTTTCAGGAAAGTCTAAATATTGCCAATAATCTGCTAAATCAAATTCATCTAAACGATTAGGATTAATTCCTGCTTTTATCTTTAGATAATCTTCATAACTTCCAGATGGTATTTCTACATCCAGTAATTTTGAATAAGATGATTTATGATTAGTTTCATAACTTTTTACTATTGAACCGCCTAATAGTCCTATAATAGCTAATAATATTAACCAAATAACTACTTTTTTAGTAACTTCGGGGTTGTATTTAATCTTAGATTTCATAATCTTCACCTCTTTTATTTAAAAATTCTAACATGCTTTCAGCAAAGTCGATAAACTCTGTTACAAGGAATATACTATCCTTGAATCCCCCCGATTTATTTCTAGTATGCCAAAGTCTTTTTTGTTCACTTATAAAATTATTCTTTTCAGATACTATTTCTTCCAAGTATTTTTTTCGAAGATTCATATCAATTTGTTTATTTAAACCGATGTTAACTTTCTGTGCCATACGAATAAAACGAATCGCTTGCTTCATTTCTGCTTTAATTAAATCAGCATCACTACATTTCATTTCGGTTAATCCAAGTTCAAATTCCTTGAAATCCAAAAATCTTTGCATCAAAGCAAACTTCTTTTCACTTAAGAAAGTTGATTTTACGCGATTGACATAATAATTGATCTTATCTTCTTCTCTATTAGCGAGACTTGCCCACATAAAATTATAAAACGTAGGTACACCATTCCCGCGATAATCATTTTCAAAGCGATAATAATTACCAAAATCTAATAAGTATTCCCCCATAATTTCTGCTTTATCTGCAAAGATATAGGTATTAAGATAATCTTTTAAACTTAAGTAGGTGCCTTCTTTCATTCTCCATGAATAAAGCCCCATAAAAACTAGGCCTGAATAAGAGATTGGCAAAAACTGTAAATGTCCGAAATCTCCCCAATCAGTTAAAAGTACTCCTTCACCATCATGCTTTTTAACTGCCAGACAGGCATTGGTAATATTCTCTGACCAGTCGCGATTACGAGAAGAAAAACTCGACCAACTGGTAGTGCCTGGAGCAGCCATAAATGGGATTCCCATTTCTTTTAAAAGTTTTAAATTTCGATCGAATGGATGGGTTGCATCATACCCCCAATCGACGAAAATCATATCTTTTGGTAAACGATGAAGCAAATCAGGATGTTTAATTAAAACATCGCCCCAAATTAATGGTGTCTTTTGGTATTTTTTTATTATTTCATATGCTTTCAGCACATAATCAATATAAACATTTCCAATTCCTTGTTTCTCACATTCCTCTTTAGTTTTTCCTTTTCCTAATTCAAAAGGTTCATCAAAGTTCATGTTAAAATAAGAAGATTTAGCATAGGGTAACATATCTGAATACATTTTTGTAATCAGTTCAAGGGACCTTGGATCCAGTGGATTTAATGTGCTTGGTTCTCGATTTCTTCCCCACAAGAAAATTCCTTCTGGGCATTCAGCCAAATCCTTATATTCCTCTGTTGCTAGCCATTTTGCCATATGACCAAATCCATTTTGATTCGGTACCATATCAATTCCTAAAGCATTGGCATAATCTTCAAGATCTTGATATTCATTGACACTTATGTATCCATCTTCTTCTAAAAATTGGCGGAAACTCTGATATCCAAAAGAAAATCCTTCGACATACAATTCAAAGTGGTTCATCTTCAATTCTGCCATTCTGAAAATAATTGTTTTTATTGTTTCTATTTTAGGGACTTTATCACGACTGATATCTAGCATATATCCACGAATTTTTATATCTGGTTCATCGTAGATTTGCAAGTAATCAATTCTTGTTTTTCCCTGAGCAATTATTTGTTTTAATGTTTGGAGAGCAAAAAGTGCCCCTCTTCTTGTGTGATAATAAATATAAATCTTTTCTTTGACTTCTAGTTTGTACGCTTCTTCACCTAGACTATCATCTTTTATAAAAATGATATTCGCTTCTACTTCAGAAACCTTCCTTTTTTCATCAATAAAATCTTCGGTTATTGTAAAAACGCTTTCTTTTTCATCAAGAAAAAAAACAGTCAATTTTTCTTTTACAAGAAACTCTCCTTTTTCAAAAGAAATTTTCTTGACGTTAGGGTATATCTTATACATAGCTTTCTCCTAATTGTATTTTTTTAAATCAAATAACAGAAAAAATTAACCATATAATAGTTTCTACAATTATACTATAAAAACGCGTTTTTTTCAAGGTCAAATTTCAAATTATTTCAGGTTTTTCTTTTTCACGGCTGTTTTTTAATTTTAGTCATGAGAAAAAACAATAAAATCGTTGTTTTGCTAATCGATTTTTTCCTATACAAAAAAGTAGCACAATAAAGTGCTACTTCACTAAATCTCTTTTGCCGGCTTTGTCCAAATCTTTTTCAATAGTTCTCTGGCTTTAATTGTTGAGTTATTTTTTTCTTCTACAAAATTTTTGTATGTAAAAAAAGTTGTTCCTTTTATATTTGGAAATAGCTGGTTAAATTTCAATTGATTGATAATTTCTTCAGGATTCGACCAATCTCCTTCATCAGAATAGCGATAAAATCCTTGTCCCATATATAATTTTATTCCTGTCTTTTTTGCTGCCCAACTCCACCACTTGGCTAAATCAGCATAACGAACTCGACATGTTTCTATTCCGTTTTCATCCACTTTAGTATTACTGAAATCAAAGTAATTTTGTGGAGTTACATAATCAATCCACTTCTTTTTCATCCATAAATATACATCAGCGTATAGTCCCTTATAGCAACTATAGCAGCCTTTGTGATTATTAGATCCTTTATCCCATGATGCTTCATCTTCTTCACCCGGTTCAAAGAACTTAGAATTTGTTCTGTAAATTCCAAATGGACTGATACCAAATTCTACTTTTTTATCAAGTTTTTTTAGCTTTTGCGAAATCATTTTAATTAATTTATCTACATTATTTCTTCTAAAATCTGATAACTTTTCAAATTTGCTCTCTTTAAACTTTCCTTCTTCATCTTCATCAGCAATTGGTTCGTATGGGTAAAAATAATCATCAATATGAACCGCTTTTATATCATAATTCGCAGCAATCTCTAATACAGTATCTGTAACAAACTTTCTAACTTTTGGACTTGCTGGGTCAAGAATCAATTTTGATAATGAAGTTTTAATGACACATTCGGGATGGCGACGAGCAAAATTCTTTTTATCTAGAGTCTTAAGAAACTCTTCTTTTGTCATTTTTAATTCGTCAAGCTTTTGCCCTGTTACACGATATGGATTAATCCATGCATGTGTTGTGATTCCTGCTTTTTTTGCTTCTTCAACAAAATATCCAAAGACATCAAATCCAGGATCTTTTCCTTCAACACCAGTAATATAACGGCTCCAGGGATTCAATTTTGATGGATAAAAAGCATCGTTCATTGGTCTAACTTGAAAAACCACAGTATTCATATTGAATTCTTTTACCTTATTAATTACTCCTAATAAATATTGTTTGATTTCATCAGGATTTGTCATTTGAGGAATATCAATATTGGCAACAGTAGAAAACCACACTCCTCGCAATTCTTCTTCTTTTTCTTGATAATCCGTGGGGATCATTACTTTTTTATTTGTTCCATAATAAGTAACGTATCCTGGAAGCGTAAATCTCTTCAATGCTTTTTGCATAATTTCTCCTTTATTCTTTATAAAATTCTTCTATAATCGTGATGCTTCTTTCATCAGCATCTAAGTTTACTTCAACTCCGATTGGGAGATTAATAAAAGGATGAGAATGTCCCGTTGGGAAGTCATAGATAATTGGCTTTTGATAATGAGAAAAATACTCTTTGATTAAGTCAAGATAGGTTTGTGTTCCTTTCCTCTTTGCAGATGGTTCACATTCTATAAAATAACCAAAGACAAATCCTTTTACTTTTTCAAGTTTACCAGAAAGTCGTAGTGCTGAAAAATATCGATCTAGCTTATAAGGCTCTTCTTCCACCTCTTCAATAAATAGAATTTTATCGGTGAAATCTGCTCCATAATCGCTTGCAATCATCGTTGCTAATAAACTTAAATTACCTCCAATTAATTCACCTGAACAACTTCCACCAACCAATGTTTTTGCCCGATCAAAAGGATCTTTTAAAATACGACCTTTTTGATTCTCATTCATGAATTTCCAAAAATCATTTTCACTTTCACCAGTAAATTTCTCTGTTCCGAAAGCAAATCCAACCATTCCATGTACAGTAGGCACTTTGGCTTTTCGATAAATTGCATTTAGTAAGACAGTAATATCACTGTATCCAACAAACGTTTTGGGATGGTTTTTTATTTTCTCGTAGTCGATTAAATCTACCATTCGACTGGCACCATAACCACCTCGCATGCAAATGATCGCTTTTACTTCCTCATCAAGGAACATTGCTTCTACATCTTGTGCTCTTAATTGATCATTTCCAGCAAGATATCCTTCGCTTGCATAACATGTTTCACCGACTTTTACTCGGTATCCTTTATTTATTAGATACTCTATCGCCCTATCTGTTGAAGAAGAATCTGGATTTTTAAAAGCTGGGCAAATTAAACCGATTGTATCTTTTGGCCTCAATTTAATTGGTTTATATTTCATATCTTAGAAACTAACTTTCGTAAATTTTTGATAACCTTTCACGTTAAAGCATTGTGCATGTTGATATTTTCCTAATGCTCCTCTTACGTATGTTAAGTGAGTATAATAGTCATAATATCTAAACGAAGGGCTATTCATAATAAACCAGTGTTTACTAATTGCTTTACACCACAAATCATAGCCATCGCTACAATCCACGATTACATAAGGATCAAAACCATCTCTATCTTCCCAGTTTTCACAAAAATATACTGGTGCCCAACAAGGAGTTCCCTCCAGTTTGTCTCCAACATCAATTCCTGCCCAAAAAGCAGCATCAATTACTATTTTGTTTGTTGTGGCATGGTCTTTATGCATACTATTTTCCCAGTGGGTAAAGATAACATTAGGACGATATTTTCTAATCAACGCCGCTACCTGCCATCTAACTTCTTCATTATCCGGAAGTTCTCCATCAGGATAATCGAGAACGATTGCTTCCCCATGCAACATTTCTGCAAATTCTTGTGCTTCTTTTACTTTTTGCACACGATAATCTGCTTGGCTCATTGTTTTTGGGTTTCCTCTCTCACCAGCAGTTAAAGCAACTGTGATGATTTTTTCTTGATGGATAGCTTGATGTGCTAAAACACATCCTGCTGTTAATTCCATATCACCAATATGTCCTCCAATTGCCATAAATGTTTTTGCCATTTTAGATAAGTTCCTTTCTCATAATTGCAAACGAACGAACCACTCTTAATCCAGCATATAGATAGATGTTTCTTGCTTTGTTATCAGAACCCGTAAATAAAGTCATAAATGTAGAGCCGTTTTCTTTTGATTTTTGGCATAAAGAGCAGAACATTGTTTTTCCTAATCCCCGTGCTTGAGCTTTTGGATGAATTGCCACACCTGCCAAATAAGCTCTACCACTTGGTTCATTGTTAATTGGACCAGTAAAGCCAAGAATTTCACCATCTTTTTGAACAATTAAAATAGGTAATGGCTTTTCTTTTGCAAGATTATTATGAATCGCTTGTCTCCATCCTTCACTGCCTAACGCATCAAATAATTCATCAAATCCATGATGTTTCTTTGAATCATAAATCGTAATCGTGTAGCCATCCTTATCGTTTTCCGCAATTTTATCCAATACCTTTTGTGGCATCTTAAATTTCGTTAAGTCAACATGATAAGCATCTTGCTGACCATTTGTATTATATCCGTTTGCCATCAATAAGAAATAAAATGCACTATTAATTTCAACTGCTGGTGCACCAGCATGCTCATGTTTATCGTAACCAGGAACGTACCATTTCAAGTTAATTGGATTTGCGAAGAAAGTACGAATAAAAGTTTTCCCTTTACTTTTAAGAAACGATTCTAAATAAAGCAATACTTTACTTCCAATTCCTTGACGCCAGTATTCTTTATCTACAGCAACACAAGTAATGTATCCCGGTGTTTTTTCTGGTTCTAAGCCATTGTTATTATAAGTAGCATTACCAAAAGCGATAATTTTCCCATTTTCAATTGCAACACAACTACCATCATTATCATAAAAAGAATTATTCAAAAATTTTTCTGTGAAACTCTCATTGGTAAATTCAGCAAATATGGAATAAGGAACAACACTTTCATTCCATAATTTTACTACATCACTAATCATTTCCTTATTGAATTTTCTAATCTCCATTATTTCTACCTCCGAAATTAGCTATTATATAATTACCTAACATGCCTCTAAGCGGTATGATTTTCACGTTTTCACGAGTTGGATGCACTCTATTAGAAAGCATTGAAAAACCAACACGATTGATACGATCAATAAAAATATTTGTCCCTGTAAAACCAGTATGTAAAATGGTTTGAGGACTTGCCAAATCACCAGCAGAACAAACAGTTCCTCTTACTATCCAACCCAATCCTCTTGTATCATCATCAAGAGATATTCCGTTTTTAATCGCAACTTGTGGGGTAAATAATAAATCTATGGTTGCTTTACTCAATATTTGTTTTCCTTTATAGACACCATCATTTAAAATCATCTTGATAAAATGATTCAAATCCTTAACGCAAGAAAATAATCCTGCATGTCCAGCAACTCCACCAAGAATATAAGCTTTTTCATCATGAACTTTCCCTCGCAAAACACCATTATATATGGTATCTTTTCGTTCTTCAGTTGGTGCACATCTATTAGCATCTTGTGGATTATATCCTGTTGATGTCATTTCCAAAGGTTCAAATATGTTTTTTCTAGCAAACTCATCAAGACCCATTCCACTGATTGCCTCAACCACCAATCCAAGCAAAATAAATCCCAAATCAGAATAGATGATTTTTGTGTTTTTCTCATAAATCAATAACGAATCAAAGATTTTATCTAGTGCTTCTTCTCTACTTTGTAATCGTGCTGCACGAATGATATCAGCAGGTAATCCCGAAGAGTGTGTTAGTAAATCCCATATTGTGATTTTTTCATAGCGAAAACGAGGAATGTATTTTTTTACAGAATCATATAATCTTAATTTACCTTGTTCTAATAACATCATAATAGAAGTAGTGGTACTAATTACCTTACTACAAGAAGCCATATCATATAGAGTATCAATATCATTTTCTTCTACTTCAGGATAAATCGCTTTTTTCCCAAAACTACCGAAGTATTCTTCTTTATCAGTCACCAAACAATAATTTGCTCCAGGAAAAGCCTCATCAGTAAGCGCCTGTTTTATAAGATTTTCTAATCCTTCGATTCGATCTTTTTTCATTTTATTTCTCCCTTTAAAACAACTTTATTTTTATATCGATTGTAAAAGTTACTCCAACAAATTTTTTCGATTTCTTCTTCTGAATAACCTCTTTTTCTCATTCCTTCAACGATTCGATAAGCCTTTGTTGCATCTGGAACGTCAATAATATTATCATTTGGAAATTCAGATAGATAATCCATGAAATCAAAGCCATAACAAACATGATCTACACCCATGATATCAACTGCTCGATCTAAATGATTTAAGAAGTGTTCTAAATCTTTTTCTTCTTCCATTGGGCTTACGAAATTCTTTGCTAGTGTTAATCCCAATAATCCATTTACTGATTTTAAAGCAAGCATTTGTTCATTGGTTACATTGCGACGATGATTACAAATATCTTTTACACAACCATGAGAATATACAATATTTTTATTGGTAATCTTTAAGACATCGTAAAAACTTTTTTCATTCAGATGAGCTAAATCAATAATCATATCTAATTCTTCCATCCGTTTTATTAGACGGGCTCCTTCTTCTGTTAATCCTCTATTAGAATCACCAGCAACGCCCGTCGCATATTTGTTTTCTTCATTCCAAGTCAACATAGCATGTCTGAAACCCAATTGATATAGTTGATCAATATCTTCTACTTTTTCTAGATTTCGTAAACCTTCTAAACCAAAAATAACTTCAAATCCTTGTAATTCTTGCAAGTCAATTTTACTGATTGCCCGTTTAACTGCTTCCAACAAATTAAAATCATCAGGAGAATACATAGTCCAAACTGCACCTTTTATACAACTATTTTGCAATTGTGGTACATGGTAGTCTTTAAATCTTGTGTTGTTCCCTAATAAACTCTGCTTATTTAAATCATACAACATATCGCTGTGAATATCAAATATCTTCATATCTTTCTCCTCAAAAACACAAGTTTCGAACATGTGTTCAAAGCTTTGTCTTCTAATTACTGTAGTAACTTTATCTTTATTTACAAAAATAACAGCGCCTCTAACCAAACTATTATAATTCATTGACATAGAATAACAATAAGCTCCAGTAGAATATACTACCATAATATCGCCTTTATGAACTTC
>JAEZSA010000190.1 GCA_023422115.1 Bacillota bacterium
ATATCATTGGCAGAATTAGCAATCACAGATGCTGGTTTGAATGTTGCCGATTATCGTTTGTATCGAATTAATGATGATAAGATTCTTAAATTTGGTAATGTGACAGTTTGTTTTTATAAAACTACTCATAGTATTCCTGAAAGTATAGGTATTGCTATTCAAACGAGTGATGGAGCAATTGTATATGCTCCTGACTTTACATTTACAAGTAGTAGTGATAAGCGTTATGCAACTTCTTATAATAAAATTAGTGCTATTGCGGACAATGGTGTCTTAGCTCTTTGTACTGAAAGCACAGGCACCAGTAATATTAATAGAGTAAACAACGATTATGCGCTAAATCATACAATTAATGAAATTTTATCGAATGCGAAGCGAACAGTTTTTGCTCTTTTTTCAAATGAACTTGATCGAATTCAAAAAGTTATCAATCTTTGTGTTGCGAAGAATCGAAAAATTGCGATTATTGGACGTAAAGTTCAAAAAACAATGAATGTAGCGATGACTAATGATTATTTGAAAATTCCAGAAGAAAACCTGGTTAATTTAAAATACATTGATGATAAGAATAGTAATAATGATGATAATTTAGCGGTTATTGTAACAGGAAACCGTCATGAACCCTACTATACGTTACAAAGAATGGCAACTGGTCAAGATCGTTTGATTCAAATTGGAAGTACAGATAATGTCGTTATTGTTTGTCCTGCAGTGACAGGAACAGAAAAAATAGCAACGAAATCACTGGACACACTGCATCGTATTGGGGCAAAAATAACCAATATAGAAAAGGGAATCTTACGTAGTTCTCACGCAGATAGTGAAGATTTAATGATGCTATATCAAATGTTGCATCCGAAATATATTATTCCTATTAGTGGAGAATATCGTCATCAGTACATGCAAAAGAATATCGCTTTGGAGTTTGGTTATCCTGAAAGCAATATTGTTGTCTTAGAAAATGGAGAACAAATTACATTTGAAGAGGGTAGTTTAAAACCAGCACGAGTAAAAGTAACTGTCGGTGATGTGTTAGTCGATGGTTCCATTGTTGGAGATATTAATGAAATTGTGATGAAAGATCGTGAAATGTTGTCTCAAGATGGTACAGTTTTAGTTATTGCAAATGTAGATGCTCAACATAAAAAAATATTAGCTGGTCCAAAAGTTGTGATGAAAGGATTTGTTTGTTGTGATGCATCACAAGAAGTCACGAAAAGCATTAGCGAAATAACGGAAAAAATAATCCTGAATCATTTAAATCATAAATATGTTGATTGGAATCTTTTAAAGAGTGATTTAAAAGAGCGCATTGGGAAAGTTATTTCATCACAAACAAAAAAGAGTCCAATTATTATGCCAATTGTCATAGACATAGAAGAATAAAAAGAGGAATATATGAAAAAATTAAAGAGTTATGAAATAAGGCAAATGTGGCTTGATTTTTTCAAGGAAAAAGGTCATGAAGTATTAACAAGTGCTTCTTTAGTTCCTGTGAATGATCCCACTTTGTTATGGATTAATGCTGGGGTAGCTCCATTAAAAAAATTCTTTGATGGAAGAGAAATCCCAAAGAATAAACGAATGGTAAACGCACAAAAGTCGATTAGAACCAATGATATAGATAATGTAGGTAAAACAGCTCGTCACCATACATTTTTTGAAATGTTGGGTAATTTTTCCATTGGCGATTATTTCCGCGAGGAAGCATTAACATGGGCGATAGAAATACTAACTAGTGAAAAGTGGTTTGGATTTGATTTGAATAAGTTGTATTTTACAATTTATCCTGATGACATCGATTCGTACAATAAATGGATTTCTTTGGGGGTTGCTCCAAGCCATATTATTAAATTGGATGGAAATTTTTGGGAAATAGGAGAAGGACCTTGTGGTCCAGATACTGAGATATTTTTTGATCGTGGAATAAAATATGATCCTCAAAATCTAGGAATTAAAATGCTAGAAGAAGATATTGAAAATGATCGTTATATTGAAATTTGGAATATTGTTTTTAGCCAATTTAATGCAAAAGCAGGCATAAGCCGTAGCGACTATAAAGAACTACCAAGCAAAAACATTGATACTGGAATGGGACTAGAACGAATGGCTTGTATCATGCAAGAAGTAGAGACAAACTATGATACTGATTTGTTTATGCCAATTATCAATGAAGTTGAGAAATTGACAGGAGTAAAGTATACGGGTCAAATGGCCTTTAAAGTGATTGCCGATCATATTCGCAGTGTAACCTTTGCCGTGAGTGATGGAGCAATGTTATCCAATGAAGGACGTGGATATGTCCTAAGAAGAATCTTACGTCGAGCAATTAGATATGGTCGTAAGTTGGGCATGAATGAACCATTTATGTATAAATTAGTCTCTATTGTAGCCAATTATATGAGTAATTATTATGGATATTTATTGCAAACAGTAGATAGTATTACTAAGATTATTAAACTAGAAGAAGAAAAATTCTTGTTGACGCTAGAAACAGGCGAGAAAAAATTATTAGATTATATCAATAGCACAGAAAATAAGATCATTCCTAAAGAGATTTCTTTCTTGCTTTATGATACGTTTGGTTTCCCTCTTGAATTAACACTAGAAGTTGCTCAAGAATATAACTTTATGGTTGATGAAGTAGGTTTTAAAGAAGAACTAGATAAGCAAAAAGAAATGTCGAGAAATGCTCGTAGTGATGACCAATCAATGAATATTCAAAATAAGGATATGATTGATTTCAAAGAAAACAGCGAGTTTATTGGCTATCATGATTTGAAAACAAGAGCAAAAGTAATTGCTATTTTTCAAAATGGAAAACGAGTTGAAAAAGCTAATAAAGAGGCATTATTAGTGTTTAACCAATCTGTATTCTATGCAGAATCAGGTGGTCAAATTGGTGACATTGGTTATATTAAAATAAATCAAGAGATTAAAAAAGTTAACAACACTGTGAAGTTGCCAAATGGGCAACATGCATCTCTCGTTCAACTTGATGAGCTATTTATTCATGTAGGGGACGAAGTAGAAACTGGTGTGGATACTGAATTTAGAAGTGCGGTATGTGCTAATCACTCGGTAACCCATTTACTAAATGAGGCACTCCGAAAAGTGTTGGGGAATCATGTTATTCAACAAGGTTCTAGTGTAACTAATACTAATCTTCGATTTGATTTTAATAACTTTACCTTACCTTCAAAAGACGAGATTTTACAAGTAGAAAAAATTGTCAATCAAGAAATTGCAAAAGCACATCCTGTTGTGATTAAGGAAATGTCTTTGATGGATGCGAAAAAACTAGATGTTCAAGCAGTATTTGGTGAGAAATATGGTGATGTTGTTCGTGTGATTGATATGAAGTTCTCCCGTGAATTATGTGGTGGAACACATGTTAGTAATACAGCTGATATTGAAAAATTTGCTATTTTATCGGTTGAAAGTAAAGGTTCAGGGATTTTCAGAATTGAGGCAACAACTAAGAATAATCTTAATGAGCAATTGGACCTTGTATTAGCAAATGTTAACCAGGAAATCAACGATTTAGAAGAAAAAATTACCAATATGATTGTAGAAGCGAAAAAAGAAGGTTGGGAACTAACAGTTGCAAAGCAAGAATTTGTACATGAAGGATTGGGATATCAAACAATTGTTGATAAAGGATTAACCGTATCTTATCTTCGTGAACAAGCAAAAGAGTTGGATAAAGCGCTAGCAAAAATGTATAAAAATAAAAATTGTTTATCAGTTGAAGATTATTTGGAAATGGTATATAATGTTGGAAGTTATTCAATTTTAGTTACTCGTATTGATAACCAAGCGTTAGATGTGATTAAAGATTTAGTAGATCGTTTGGTAGATAAACTAGATAATAGTATTGTTTTTGTTGCTAATGTAGTAGAAGATAAAGTAATCTTTATTTGTAAGAGTAAAATTAGTAGCCTTCATGCAGGAACTTTAGTAAAAGAAGCAGCAATCATTACCAAAGGAAATGGTGGTGGACGTGCTGACTTTGCACAAGCAGGAGGAAAAGATATTAATTTAGTTGATGATGCACTAATAAAAATAAAAGAACTGATTGGTAGTAAACTATGAAAATATTAGGACTAGATTTAGGAAATCGCACTTTAGGAATGGCAATTAGTGACTATTTGGAAATCATTGCTAATCCAATTGGTACTTTTCGCTTTGAAGAACAAGATCTAGATGCTGCTTTACAAGAAACGCTAAGAGTAATCAAAGAAAATGATATAAAGAAAATAGTATTGGGATTACCCAAAAACATGGATGGAAGTATTGGGTTTCAAGCAGAATACTGTTTGAAATTTAAAGCGATGCTTGAAAGTGCAATATCTCTTGAAGTAATTATGATTGATGAAAGATTGACATCTAAAATTGCCAATTCAACAATGCTTTCCGCTGATATTAGTCGACAGAAGCGCAAACAAAACGTCGATAAATTAGCAGCAAGTATTATACTTCAAAGTTATTTAGATAGAAGAAAATAGAAAATTAGAAAGAAAGGAAATTTATGGAAAACGAAAGACAATTAATCTTTATTGATGAAAAAGGCGATGAAGTATTATGTGACATTTTATTCACTTTTGAATCAGAAGAATTTAAAAAGAATTATGTTCTTTTTTCACCAGTTGGCTCTGAAGATGAAAATGGGCAATTAGAAGTTGCTGCTGCAGCTTATGTTCCAGGAGAAGATGGTAGTGTCGGTGAATTATTTGCCATCGAAAGTGATGAAGAATGGGCATTAATTGAAGATATGCTAGCTCATTTTGATGAAGAATGTGGCGATGAATGCGATTGTGAAGAATGTGACTGTGAAGAGTGCGATGACGACTGCGAAGATGAAGAATGCTGTTGTTGTGGACATGAACACAAGTAAAAAAAAAGACTAGTATCAAGTAGATACTAGTTTTTTTATTTGCTATGTTTATATAGAATTAACTGAGCTAAATCATTGTAAATCTTACCAATTTCTTCATCCATTTCATATAATCCTAAATGATGCAATGGTTGATTAATTGGAATTTGAGCTACGACTTCCGTTTCTAATTTATCAGCCACTGCTTGTCCACCGCCAGAACCAAAAATGAAATCTTTTTGTTTATTTACAGGATTTAGATAATAAGACATATTCTCGATTACACCAATGATGTTGTGTCCCAATTGTTGTGCTGCATATCCAGCTTTGATAGCAACATGACTAGCAGCTAAATGGGGAGTGGTAACTAATAGGGCATCAGCAGTAGGGATAATTGTTCTTAGATCAAGAGCTATGTCACCTGTTCCTGGTGGAGAATCGATAATCATATAATCTATATTCTTATTCCATTTTACTTCATAAAAGAAATTATTCATCATCGAATTAAGCATGGCTCCACGCCAAATAATCGGTTTTCCCACTTCAGCAAAGAATTCTGTAGAGATGATCTCCATTCCATAAGCTTCGAAAGGTAAAATTTTCCCATCTTCACTGGCATTAGGATAATGATGTTGCATTTCTAGGATTTTTGGAATACTTGATCCATAAATATCAGCATCAACTAAGGCGACTTTTTTTCCCAGTCGAGTTAGCGCATAAGCTAGGTTGGCAGCAACAGTTGATTTACCAACGCCTCCTTTACCTGAAGAGATGATGATGAATTTTACATTGCGATTGACGATACTTTCAATTTTTCGCTTTTCTTCAATTTGTAGTTTTATTCCATCAAACCCCAAATCCAGTTTGATGATTTTTGCTAATTCACGACGAAGATTCTTTTCAGCGTCTCCCCCTGTTCTACCAATAGCCAGAATTAAAACAACAATGTTCTTTTCTGGGTCGATTCCAATATGCTTGATTGCATTGGTTTCCTGTAGTGTTTGCCCAGTTGATTCGTCAACGAGCATTTCAATGTGTTTTCGTATTTCTTGTGTTGTCATATTTAATCTCCTATAATTGGCATTTTAAATTCTTCTAAATAGTATTTTGGATTATTAGTTAACAATCCAAACAACTTTGTTGCTTTTAGTTCATAAATAATATTGATGTCATCAAGATGATTTTTAATGTTAGTAATCAAGATTGCTTTTATTTCTTTTTTTAATACAGAAACATATTGCTTTCCTAGTGAATTCATTGCTAGAATCCGAAGATAATTAAAATATTGATTTTGATATTCTTTTGGAGTTTCTAGTAAAATATGAAGTAGTAATCGCTTAATACGATTCATAGGGTAGCGTTTTGTTTGTACAGCACGTACAAAAGAGTCATAGTCACTAGCTTGTGTAATCATACTTTCAAGTCGATGTTCAATTCCTTCATTTGCACCAAGAATATTTCTTGTTCGCTCGAGATTTTCGATGGTCAATTTATATGTGAGAACTTGATATAGTATATCATATCCTTTTGATAAATTGGTAAAAGATGCTTGATATAAAGGAATAAAGGAGGTAATTTCTTTTAATTCTTGTAATCGAAATCGTAGGCTTGTAGCACTTGAAATATCCCCTGTTGTTTCTTTATCAAAATAATCATTATTGATTCTTTGGATTAATGTTACTTTAATTGCAGGATTAATTTTATCAATTGCTGCTAAATACTGAATTGCAAGAGTATTATTCGGTAACGTAAAGCCTTTTAAAATTTCTTCATCGGTAGTGATAGCAGAAATTGCTTTATAAGTGCTTGTAGAAAAAGAAATTCCTAGATCAAGATGTTGCCTTACTTGTTCATGATAAGCTTGGGTTGTCAATAACTCTTTCATCCTGTTTAATTTTTCTAAATTGTTTAATTCCACTCCAAAAGCCAAATCGGTAATACCAAAATCACTTAATGATTTCACTGAGTTATAAGCAAAATAATCAGCACTTGCAACCGCACCCAAAAAAGGAAGCTCTAGAACAAGGTCGATTCCCATTTCTAAAGCAATTCGCGCTTTATCAAATTTGCTTAGTACCATAATATCGCCACGCATAGAAAAATTAGTGGAGAAAATTGCGATAGTGATATCGGGATTCACCTTTTTTTTGGCTTGGTCGATGAAATATTTATGACCATTATGAAAAGGATTTAATTCTAATATTAATCCCAAGATAGTTTTTGTTTGTTTCATGGATAATCACCTTAACTAACTTTGAATATTATACCATATTTAAAATAATAATTTAAGAAAAACGATAAAAAAAAGAAAGAACTCAAATAACAATGGCTTTTGAGTTCTTTTATCTCTGATTATCTAGTATAGGTTTTTTGCAATCTCACTTGCTAGTCTACAGTTATTAAAGACTAGTTGAATGTTAGCATCAAGACTATTTCCACCTGTAATTTCTTTTATTTTTGCTAGTAAGTAAGGGGTGGTTTTATTCCCTATAATATGTAATTCATTCATTTCTTTCAATGCATCTTCAATTGCTTGATTGATTATTGCAGGTTCAATTTCATACTCTTTTGGAATTGGATTTGCAACTACAATTCCTCCTCTTAATCCCATGTCCCATTTTGCTTTCATCAATTGAGCAATTTCTAGAGCAGAATCAAGACGATGATTGACTTTAAATTCGCTTTTTGATGTGTAGAAAGCAGGTAGAAAATCCGTTTGATATCCAACAACTTCAATTGCTTTTGTTTCCAAGTATTCTAGGGTTAGTCCCAAATCAAGAATAGATTTGGCTCCTGCACATACAACTGCAATATTTGTTTTAGCTAGTTCTTCAAGATCAGCAGAGATATCGAAACTGGTTTCAGCACCGCGATGTACGCCACCGATTCCCCCTGTTGCAAAGACCCTGATTCCTACAAGACTGGCAATGAAAGAAGTTGCGGAAACGGTAGTTGCTCCATCTAATTTCTTACTAACAACAAAAGGAATATCTCTAGTCGATGTTTTTAAAACATCCAACCCTTTTTTTCCTAAATAATCAATCTCACTTTCAGTTAAACCAATTTTTAAAGAACCATTGATAATGGCAATTGTTGCTGGTGTCGCTCCATTTTCTCTGATGATCTTTTCCGCTTGTAATGCAGTCTCCACGTTTTGGGGGTAAGGCATTCCGTGTGAAATGATTGTTGACTCTAAAGCAACAATAGGGGTTTTATTTTGAAGAGCTGTATTTACTTCTGAACTGATAGATAGATATTTTGTCATGAAATTCACTCCTTTTATAGTACTATTATATCATAAAAATAATTCTTTGTTTATAGAAAACAATATTTGAATAAAAAAACACAATATGGTATAATGAAACGATAAAAATATCAATCAGGAGGACTCATGAAAAAGAATTTTAATACAATTTTATTGCTTGGATTACTATTAACGATATTTTTATCTAGTTTTTCTTCCGTACAAGTAAAAGCAGCTACTGTGGAAGCTTACCAAATCGTAACAAATCCAGGAGAAAATATGGCCAATGAAGTCAATATCAATTGGCATTCTGATATTGAAGGAACTTTTGTTGAATATGCACCGAAAGCAGATGCAGATTACACCAATGCTATTCGTGTAGATGGTCAATGTGAAGCTCTTGATTTTGATGAGCCTGGAGATACATGGACCGTGTATGATTTTTCAAAAAGAAATGTTTGTCGGGCAACCTTAAGCAATTTAACACCAGATACACAGTATAAATATCGAGTAGGAAAGACTGGTTTTTCGAAAGATTATTTTTTCAAAACAGCAGGAAGTGGCAGTTTTTCTTTTATCAATATGTCTGATCCACAATTTTATGGGGGTGCTTCCGCTCAGGTTTGGTATGATTTAATGGCTGATGCTGTTTCCATCAACAAAAATATTTCTTTTGCTTTACTAAATGGAGATGTTGTTAATTCAGGGAATGAAGGAAGCCAATGGAATATGCTTTTTGCTAACCAAGAACTTTCTCAAATGATGATAGCATCCGCGACAGGAAACCATGAATATTATGCAGGTGGAACAACTACAATTGATGCTAGATTTTATAATGCTCACTTTAATAACCCAAAAAATGGAGCAAGTAATGTCATAAATTCCAGTTATTATTTTATCTATAATAATGCTTTATTTGTTGTTATTGATTCACAAAAAACAGAAGGGGGAACTTGGGCAACACAAAAAGCTTGGTTTGAAGAAGTTGTAAGAGCAAACCCAACACAATATATTATTGTTTCTTCTCACATTAGTATCTATGGGGCGGCCAATGGAGATAATTCAGTTGCACTAAGAAGAGAATGGATGCCATTGTTTGATAAGTATGGGGTGGATTTGGTACTAACGGGTCATGATCATATTTATGCTCGTAGTAAGAAAATATTCAATGGAGTAGAAACAACCGATCGTTTCAAAGGAACTACTTATGTTATTGGTGGTGTTGCTGGTAGTGGTACAAAATATAACGCTGATAAACTAGACAAAGATAAAATGGAACAATGGTATGAACTGAAAACTAGTTATGGAATTGTTACTGTTGCATCAGGAACGATTAACTATCGCTGTTATGATATCGATAAAAATGTGATTGACTACTTCCAACTTTCTTCAAAGCGAACAGCAAATGCTAGTGAATCATTTGATAAGGAACTTTTCTTAAATGATTTACAAGTGGTTGTCAATGATAATGATCTTACTACAGCTCGTTTTAACTGGTCAAAAGAAGCTTATGGCTATGTAGATACTATCAGTTTATTTGATGAGAAAAATAACTTGTTGGAATCTCGATTTATTATGACAGACAACAATAGTTATTTTGATATTTCAGGATTGGATGTAAACAAGGATTATCAATATCAATCAATTATTAATTTCAGAGATGGAACAACAATGGAAAAGAAACTAGATTTTAGTACCATTATCAATTATGGTAGTATTGAAATTGGAGAAGAAACCAAGACAGCAGAAGGAATTTTAATGAATTTCAATAGCAATCTTCGGTTTGATTTACTAGATGATGTCAATATTTTCATGAATGGGAAATTAGTAAAAACAGTCAGTTCGAAAATAACTACAGGAGAAGTGTTATTACCGAAAGAAGAACTTCAATTAACCAACGAGATTGTATTCTCAGCAACAACAAAAGCAGATGGCTCTACAATCATCTTACATCAGTTTTCTAAAATAGTTGATTTGGAAGTTGCAATTGATCAAAATGAATTATCACTTGAAAAATCAGGACAAGCAAAAATTGCTTTATCGATATTTCCTCAAGGAACTTATAAT
>JAEZSA010000008.1 GCA_023422115.1 Bacillota bacterium
ATCAGCTGTATATTTGATATTAATCACTTTTGAAAAATATTCTTCTAGTTTTTTAGAAGTTAAGATTCCTTGTTTGGTTGGATAAAGAATTTTTTTCTCTACTTTAACATAGTTTCTTTGTTTCAAGGTATCCACCGTGGCAGCATAAGTTGATGGTCTGCCGATTCCAAGTTCTTCCATTTTTTTAATCAGGCGTCCTTCAGTATATCGTAGTGGAGGTGTTGTAAATTTTTGTTCTGTGATGATGTTTGCATCTATAATTTGCTCTCCTTTTAGAAAAACTGGAAGAGCTTTTTCATTTTCTATGTCTTCTCCTTGATAGACCTTTAAGTATCCATCAAAAATGACTCTTTCACCACTCGCTTCAAATAAATAACCATTATTAGAAATTTTTACTTTTTCATCTTCTAAAATAGCACTACTCATTTGTGATGCTAGAGCACGATAATAAATCAAATTATATAGTTTAAATTCATCCACACTCAAATATTTTTTTACGTTTTCAGGAGTATGAATTAATTCAGTAGGTCGAATCGCTTCATGGGCATCTTGAACATTCTTCCCTTTGCTGGCCATTCTTTGATACCCTTGATAGTATTTATCCCCATATAGTTTAGTAATATAGTCTTTTCCCTCTGCAATGAATTCATCGGATAAACGAACTGAATCGGTACGCATATAAGTAATTAATCCAACACGCTCATTTTCAAGTTCAATTCCTTCATATAAACCCTGGGCAATCATCATTGTCTTTTTGGCATTAAAATTCAATTTGCTAGATGCTTCTTGTTGTAAGGTAGAGGTGATGAATGGTTCCTTCGCTTTTTTCTCACGATTCTTTTTGGTAATCTCGCTGACCTCGTATTGATCTGTAAGCTTTTCTAAGACTTTATCAACCTCTTCTTTATGATTTAATTTAATTTTGCTATCTTTATCCCCAATAAATTTTGCTTTTATCTTTTGTTTGTCTTTAGTAAATTCAATAAACATATCCCAATATTCTTCAGGGATGAATTGATTAATCTCTTCTTCTTTCTCAACAACAAGTTTTAATACAACTGATTGTACTCTTCCCGCTGATTTTGAACCAATTTTACGTTGTAATAGTTTTGACAAACTGAACCCGATAATGCGATCAACTATTCGTCGTGATTCTTGAGAATGAACCAAATCGATGTCAATTTCCCTGCCATGATCCAATGCTTTCAAAACAGCATTTTTAGTAATTTCATGAAAAACAATTCGTTCAGAGTTTTCTTCATTTAATCCTAGCACATCATACAAGTGCCAACTAATTGCTTCTCCTTCACGATCGGGATCGGTTGCAAGGTAAACTTTATCATATTTTTTAATATCTTTTTTTAATGCCTTTACAATTGTTGATTTATCCTTTAGTATTTTATACATTGGTTTGAAATTATCTTCAATATCAACGCCAAAACCACCATATCCTCTTGTAGTTAAATCACGAATATGACCCTTACTTGAGGTTACAGTATAATCCTTCCCCAAATACTTTTCTATTGTTTTTGATTTTGCTGGACTTTCAACAATCACTAGATATTTTTCCATAAACACACCTTATTTCGTAAGCATTATAACACTATGATAAAAAGTATGCAATATATATACATTTTATTAAGCTTTCTTTTTTTGCTTTCTTTTCTATTTATACTTTATTGTAACATCTTTTTTTATTTTTAAAACATTATTTTATTTTTCTCAAAACAAAGAAAAAAGCTCAAAAAAGAGCTAAATTTCATTGATGATAGCCAATAAAACTAAATTTTCAGCGAAAATGTTTTTTATTGAATGGCATTCATTTTGCTTTGTAATATTAATAGTTCCTTCATGAATGATTGCTTTTTGATCACCCATAGTTACTTCGCCTTTTCCTGATAATACATACACAATTTCTTCATCAACTTCATGAATATGAAAGCCAATAGAAGATCCTGTAGGTATGACAATTTTGGCGTACATTTTCATATGATTTAAGCGGGATTCTAGTTTTTCAATCCATATTCGACCTTCACCACCACGCATATTTAAAACTTCTTGTTGTTTGCTTTCATCAAACCTAGTTAACATTATTCTTCTCCAATGACTATATTCATTTTATAATACTCTTCATAAAGAGTATTTTGATGATAATATTTTATCTTGCAAAACATTTCTTTAAATCCAATGATATCTTCAATCAATTCATCGCCAACCGAAATGTAGTCTCCGTTATCTGATTGATAATGATAAATTCCATAGAAAGGATAAATTTCATCCTTATCCGTTACTATCCATGATTGAAAATCAATATGAGAGACTCCCTTTAAATCAAGGAAACGAATATTTAATTTAAAACGAGTGAAATCCTCTGTTTTTCTTTTACTTGCTAGGAGTTCTATTTGATAATTTTCCAATGAATTTACAAATTTAGAATCAGATAGTTCACTTGCTTGTAAGTTCATCAATTCTTCACTATACATTGCTTTTACTTCTATACTTTCTTCTGCTTGCAAGTATTCATAATCAAAGAGAACATCTACCTTCGTTATTCTCGTCCCATAAACATAATTATAAGGAAAAAAGTTTTGAGCATAAGAGCGTTTACGCGCATCTTCCATAAAAATATGATAGTATTGATCAATTCTACCTGTATCTGTTGTCCAGTCAACTTGATAATAATTAAAATATCTTCCCGTTCCAGAAACAATGTTCGCATAAATCGTAATTGCATATTTCACTTTTATTGTTTCTTGATCCAACACTGGTTTTGCATTGACTAAAACATAAGAATTCAAATCTTGGTAATAAATATCATGTTCTGCAACTATTTTATCATATTGCAGACCTTTCATTTTACTACAACCTGAAACTAATAAAAGAGAAAACAATAATAAAATAAATCCTTTTTTCATTCTATTTCCTCCTCATTGCATTCATGACTGGGGAAAAACTACGACGATGAATGGGACATACTCCAAATTCATTAAGTGCTTGTAAGTGTTGTTTTGTCACGTAACCTTTATGCTGCCTAAATCCATATTGAGGATAAAGAGCATCTAACTCAATCATAATATGATCACGAGTGACCTTTGCCAGAATGCTAGCGGCAGCAATGGATGCGCTCTTTGCATCTCCTTTAATAATTGATAAATATCCTAAATTAATATTTAAGGGCATTGCATCGCTTAATACAAAATCAATGGGTGTTTGAAATTTTTGGATACATTTTTCCATTCCCCATTTACTTGCTCGATATACATTCAAACGATCAACTTCATCAACATCTATAATTTCAATATGGTATTCTATGGCTTCTTCTTGAATAATAGCATATAGTTCTTCTCGCTTTTTCGCTGTTAATTTTTTAGAGTCATTTAATCCCGCAATTGGGTGGTCAAATTGAAGAGGTAATAAGCATGCAGCTACCACCAATGGGCCAGCCATAGGACCACGACCCGCTTCATCCGTACCAACAATATAGCGATATCCTGAAGCCACTAACCGTTTTTCATATTCATATAAATCAATCATAGAAGATCCAATGTGATTCGCCCAAGACGAAGATTACGAAAATCATTTACTATGACATCCGATGCTTTTTCTTCAACATCTTCTTTCTCACTAATACCACGCATCAAAGCAATATGCTTTAAAATTTCAAGATTAGATAATCCCGTTGACACATTGTAGCGTTCAAATAGTTTTTTTTCGTAATTTGCTTTCATGAAATCCAGTAAATAATAAGCTAAATCAGAGCTTTTTAATATTTCATCACGAATAGCACCAGTAATTGCTAAGTGCATTCCTACTTTTTGATCTTCGAATTTAGGCCAAAGAACTCCTGGAGTATCAAGTAATTCTAAATTGGCATTTAACCGAACCCATTGTTGTGCCTTTGTAATTCCAGGTTTATTTCCAACATTAGTTGCTTTCTTTTTTACTAATCGATTGATCAATGTTGATTTTCCTACATTAGGAATTCCAACAATCATCCCTCGAATAGGACGAGGTTTCAAACCTCTTGCTTTTTCTTTTTCAAATTTATCCTTTAAAATTTCTTGAGATAAACTGATAATCTTATTTATATGTAATCCACTAATAGAATCGATGGTTAGTGAAGTAAATCCTTGTTCCATAAAATATTT
>JAEZSA010000146.1 GCA_023422115.1 Bacillota bacterium
GCGCTCTTTTTTAGAATGATTTTGACAATCTTTAAAAGCAATGATACAAAAAGGATGATGACAACACTAATAATAATATCCCCGATTTGTACTAAAATATAGGCTAAAGCATCTTGCCAAAAAGTGGCGAAGAAATCTTCGAATGGAAAATTCCAGACGAACATAATGAATATAGCTCCTCCCAGGGTGAAGAAAAATGAAATAAGGTAAATGACTATTAAAACGAACTTGTTGATTTCATCACCTTTTTTCTTGAGATAATGTCTTTCCAAAAAAAAGAAAGCCAATAGAAAGATTACAGTTGCTATCGTTGAGATAATATTTGTGGTGTTATTTACGAATAAATACATCTTTTTCAACCTCCTACTCTTTATTATTATACCAAAAAATGATTATGTTTCAAACGAATAGAAAAAAAGATTTCCAATGATGGAAATCTTTTAAGTTCATCTAATAAAAAAATGGAGCAGGTGAAGGGAATCGAACCCTCATAATCAGCTTGGAAGGCTGAGGTTCTACCATTGAACTACACCTGCTTGATTTGACGCAAAAATATAATATCATATCGTTAGGAATAATGTCAACTATATTTTCTTGTTTTTTTCAACTACTCTTAATTTAGCGCTATGAGCGCGAAAATTATCATCCAATTCTTCTGTATCGGCTGTTATGACTTTGCGATTTACAAGATTGATTAAAGGCTCTTCATCCACTATAATCGCAAGTCCTTTTGGTATTTCTATCGTTGATAATCTTTTAAATAATTGCTTGGCAATTCTGTCTTCCAACGAATGGAACGTAATTACTGCCAACCTACCGCCAACTTTCAGTAAGTCGATGGCATTGATTAATGATTGTTCCAATATTTCCAGTTCCTGGTTAACTTCAATTCTCAAGGCTTGGAATACTTTTTTTGCAGGATGACCTTTCTTGTTGAGTTCTTTGTTAGGCAAAGCACTTTTAATTAAATCCACTAATTCAAAGGTGGTGTTAATTGGTTTTAACTGTCTGGATTTTACAATTTTATTAGCGATAAATCTTGCAAATTTTTCTTCGCCATACTCAAAAAATATTCTCATCAAATCTTCAAAACTATAATTATTTACAACATAAAATGCATCTGTTTTAGCGCTTTGATCCATCCTCATATCAAGAGGAGCGTCATAGCGATAGGAAAACCCTCGTTCAGGAATATCAAATTGAAAAGAAGAAACTCCTAAATCATACAAAATACCATCGACTTTATTAACACCTAAAACTTCAAGATGTTTCTTAATGTTAAGAAAGTTATCTTCAATAACTGTAAAATTGTCGGAAATATTTGCGAGTCTTTCTTTGCCACGCAAAACAGAATAGTTATCTTGATCAAAACAATATAAAAATCCTTGAGCAGATAATCTTCGAAGAATTTCGCTAGCATGGCCAGCACCCCCTAAAGTGCAATCAACGTAGATACCATTGGGATTGATATTCAATCCAGCAATCGCTTCATGTAACAAAACAGGAATATGTTTATTTTCCATAGGTTCACCTAAAGTTTTAGGTTTTCACTGATGTCATCTAAGTCTTGACTACGACAAGCATCAATGGCTTCCCATTTATCCTTTGCCCATATTTCAATAACATTACCTGCGCCAATAATGACACATTCTTTGGTAATCTCTGAATACTTAATTAAATCAGTATCTATATTGATTCTACCTTGATTGTCTAGTTCTTTTTGATAGGCATTAGCCAAAAAATAACGACTAAATAGACGGTTTTCTTTTTGATTGAATGGTAAATTGGTAATCTTTTCAACAAGTTTTTCCCAATCAGCTAATTTGTATATGGTGATACATTTTTCTATTCCTTTATTGATAATTAATTCATTACCAAATTGTTTTCTAAATTCTTGAGGTATGACAAGACGGCCTTTGTCGTCTAAATTATATCTATATTGTCCAATAAACATAATTACCTCCACTTTTCCCCACTCGTCCCCACTAACATTGTATTACATCAAAAATTAAATTGCAAGTCTTTTTTCAAAATATTTTATAAAAAAATAAAAAACACTCAATCCGAGTGTCTTTATTAAATAATTCTTCAATTATTTTTCTGCAACTACAGGTTTTTTGGTAACCTTTTTTGCTTCTTTTTCTGCTTTCTTGGCAGTACGCTTAGCTTCTTCAGCCTTTTGAGCTTCTTTTGCTTTTTCTTCAGGAGTTAATTCCTTCTCTTTTACTTTAATTTCCTTCACTAATTTTCCATCATAATAACCACAAGCACTGCAAACGATATGAGCTAATTTCATTTCGCCACAATTAGGACAAACCATCATTCCTGGTGTTTCCATCTTGAAGTGAGAACGACGTAGACGTTTTCTTGTTTTAGAAGTACGTCTCTGGGGACAAATACTCATTTCTAACTTTCACCTCTTCTACTCTTCTTCTAAACCTTTGCTACAAGGCGAGACAATTCTTATTGGTTTTTGTAATAAAATAGCTTCCCAAACCGCATCTTTTAAATCGATGGTGTTCTTTTCAATCATCCAAACATCTTCATCTTTTCCAACTTGTTTATCGAAGATTTCCGTTGTTTGAATCATAACTGGAAAAGGGACTTCTACTAGGGTTCTAGCACATTCTAAAATCATCATTCCGGTGATAGTTAGTTCAAAACGAAACCGATCATCATAGAGATTTTGGCCAATACCAGAAACATGAAACTCCTCAATATCGATAATATCAGTAATATTTACGATATTTTCCTTAAAATCATAAGTGGTTTCAAAGGTAAAAGGCTTCCCATTGTATTTATATAGTTGTTGAAGGGACCATTTCATATTCTCTCACCAATAACCTTATCTATTATACTATAAACGCATATATAAGTCAATTATTTTTTATAAAACTTCTTTCTAACGCTGTTATATT
>JAEZSA010000074.1 GCA_023422115.1 Bacillota bacterium
AGCCTATGGTATTAGAACATTATTAACAGGAGATGCAGATAATGGCTCTAATAGTTCATTAGAAAGTAGTTACATGAATAGTGTTGGTAATATTGATATTTTAAAAGCGGTTCATCATGGTACAAAAGAAGGAACCACTTCAGAATTCCTTCAAGCGGTTGATCCGGAAATAGTCATTATTACTAACGGGAATTACTTTGGAAATAAACATGGTCATCCTACTTATGAAGCGATTAATCGAATTTACCAATATGATAGTAATATTCCGATTTATGCTGTTGTTGGTGGAGATAGCCAAGTGTGTGAATTAACGGATAGTGATTCCTATAAATGCGTTTTACAGGATCCAATGGTAGATCGTAATGGTACCATTAAGATTACCATTGATAATAATGGCTACCTAATTTCTAGTGAATATTATGGAGAAAAGCCATTAGAATTGTCATCCACTACTTTTTGGAAAACAAATCCAATGAAATCAGAACAATACGCTGGGTAGTAAAACAGAAAAAATCGTTTAAAAAACGGAAAAAAATAATTGATTTTTATTTTTTTCCGTGATATACTATGTTCGTAAAGAGGAATATTTTGGCAAACCCGTTGAAAAACGGCGACGCAAAACTATAGGGTCTGAAAAGATAGCCAGTTGCAATTGTTTTGCAATTGGCTTTTATTTTTTGGAGGGGAGCTCATGAAGAAAGTAACACAAAGTACATATATTTTCTTTATCTTTATTTTGGGAGTTGTTTTTGTTGCGACATACTTTTTTTATCGCTATACTTCCACTGAATTTTTAGAAAAGCGTGTTGCTAATAACCTAACTATGATTACTGAAACAGTAAGTGAAACATTAAGTTATAAAATGGATCGAGATTATCGTAAATTAGCAGAATACATGGAAGAAAAAGAATACGTTGATATCGAAGAGGAATCTCTTGCTACTGTCTTTACAGAAGAAATCACCTGGGGAAGATTATTAGATACGGGAATTGAATATCAAGGAATTACATATAACTTTCAACCATCCTTTGTTCCTGAAAGTACGATAAAAAATTCTATTTCTGTGATTAAATTATCGAGTATGCTAATCGATAATGAGGATGATCAGCCCTACATTTTCTTTCATTTAGATCAAGTCTTATTTATCCTTCCTGCTGATCGCTATTTTGCCAATACATTCTTATCACCAAATGATTATCCGGAACATATGTATTTCTTGTTGAAGAGAGATGGATTGATCGAATATCAAACCAATAATGATGCTAATGATAAATTTTATAATTATTATTTGCGTCGTGATAATAGTGAACAAGTTACGGAACAAGTAAAAGCAGAACTATATGAGGGAATGAGCTCTTATCGTGCTTCTATTTACTTTGAGGGAAAGCAATATTATTTATGCTATAGTCCATTTCGTAATGATACCATTGGTAGTGAGTTCTATGTTGCTTATCTATTTGAAGTAAAGAGTGCTTTTGCAAGTTTTGGTATGCTAACTTATCAATTAGTCATTATTTATGCATTGTATGCTTTCATTCTTATAATTGCTATTTTTAGTACTTATGTAATTATGCTACGTAAGAATAGTGATATTCAAGGATCGATGGTGGTTCATTATTTTGATAAACCATATATTATTAAAGTCAATAAAAACGGGAAAATATTAGCATTTAATCAAACACTGCGAAGGGTTATTTTCCGTCGTAGTCGTTATAAAAATATCAATCAATTTGATCATGAAGAGGGAGTAAACTTAGTTCATTGTATTAGAACACAAACTCCATTCACCTTGTTTTTTGAGGACAATGATGGATTGAAGCGCTCAGCATTCATGATTCCGGTAAAAAATATTTTATTTAAGTATTTAGTGGGCACTGATTTAACATTTCAAGATAGTGATTATAAATTAAAAGCAAAATACAATATGATTACAAACTTACCAAATTTTGAATTGTTGATTGATGCCGTTAATCGTAACATCAGAAGTATTGAACATAATATTATAAAAGAGCAAGCAGCCCCAAAGAGTGCTTTGGTATTGTTTGATATTAAACAATTCAGTAATTTCAACAAAGTTTTTGGTCGAAAAATGGGAGATATGATTGTTTCTAAGGTAGCTGAACGAGTAAGAGAATATCTTGATGATAAGAATGGAGAATTGTTTCATATAGAAATCGATTTATTTGCTATTTTGTTTACTGCTTTGTCAGATTTTGATCAGGCCATTACTTATGTAGATGAAATTATGGCACTGTTTAAGAAGCCTCTAGAAATTGATAACAATAATTTGATTGTTGATATTAAGTGTGGTATATTTAATATAGAACCACAAAAATATGAAAAATTAGATGCAAGAAAAGCATATGATAATTGTCAGATAACGCTAACTCAAGCGAAATCATTAACCTCTATTCGTTACTCTGTTTACAATGCATCTTTCTCAACTGCGGCAACAAAAGAACAAGCAATGACCAAAGATTTGTCTGTTGCCATTGAAAAAGAAGAATTTGTGATGTATTATCAACCACAATATAATAACGAAAAGAAGAAGATTGTTGGGTTTGAAGCGTTAGTACGTTGGAATAATCCCAAATATAAATTTCAGTCTCCCTCTTTATTTATCGAACTTGCGGAAAAGAATAATATGATTATTCAAATTGGTCGATATATTATGGAAAAGACTTTTGCTGCTGCGAAAGAATTCGAGCAATATGGAATTCATATTTCGATGAACGTTTCTCCAGTACAATTGATGCAAGCGGGATTTGTAAACGAAGTATTAGATTGTGCGAAGAAATACAATTTACAACCAGGAACGATTGCGATTGAAATTACCGAGACATTCCTGATGGAAAACTTTGCCTATGTTATTGAAAAATTAAATTTATTACGTAATAAAGGCTTTTCTATTCATCTAGATGACTT
>JAEZSA010000080.1 GCA_023422115.1 Bacillota bacterium
AATCAATTGTGATATTGCTAATGAAGAAAAAGCAATTACTACAGCGGCAAAACAGTTAAAGTATATTGCATATTTAGAAAAGAATTTTGGCTTGTTGAATTTATCAGATCGTTTGACAGATGCTATATTGTTACGTAATACGTTTCCTGATGACTCTCTATCTCAATTAAGTGAAAAATCAGAAAGTTTAATTGGGAGATATTTCTCTAAATCAGGATTGAGTCATTGTTTTAAGGATATTGAAAGAATGTGTGAACAGATAAAAAAAGATAAGGAAATACCCTTATCTTAATTGGGAAAAATCAAATAAATCTTTGATATCAACACCTAAAGTAGTAGCTAACTTATCAATGTTTTTCAATGTGATGTTTTTTTCTGCTCTTTCGATGTGACCAATATAAGTACGATGAAGACCCGATTCATAGCCAAGAGCTTCTTGGGAATAACCTTTTGCGTTTCTTAATTGTTTGACTCGTAATCCAAAAAGGACATTTATAGTATTATCTTTCATCGCTTTTTACCTTCAATGCATATATGATATAAAAAAAGGAAATCCGTTTCAACAGCCTAGAGATAGCAGGAGGAAAATATGATTGAGAAAATTGGAGTAGATATATCAGAAAATTCTCGTTTTTTTGAAATGATTCAGGATAAAAAATATTATGAGAAAATCCTTTCAACAGATGAAATAAAGATATTCGAAGGATTCTTGCATGATAAAAGAAAAATAGAATACATTGCAAGCCGTTTTTCTGCGAAAGAAGCTCTTTTTAAAGCATATAATAAGAAATTTAATTTTAATGAAGTAAGCATATTAAATTATGAGGATGGTAGTCCTTACATAAAAGCAAGTTTTTTAAATGATTATGTGTCACATGTTTCATTATCACATGAAAAAGAATATAGTATTGCATTTGTTATTCTTGAAAAGTGAAAATAATTAAAAAGTTTCTTGATAAAAGCAACTTTTTTTAGTATAATATATATAGTTAAAATATAAAGACTTATAGGTGATGAAAATGAATAAGAAAGTAACAAAAAAACCAGTCAATTATAAAAATATTGTTTTTTGGGGAGTGATCGGTATCATTACCCTTGCATTTATTGTTGCTGTTGTAATTAGATTTATAGGATCAAGAACAGTAAATGATTATGATTCTATTGATCATGTAATTGGAGAAGAAGTATTTGATCAAAATGAAGAAACGTACATTGTTTATTTATATAGCAGTGATTCACAATATGAAGAATCTGTGAAGGCAATGGAAGAAGTCATTTTTAATTATGTTACCTTTCAAAAAAGAAACGATGAAGATGCTGATGTATATAAATTATATGCTGCTGATCTAGCAAATCCAGAAAATGCAAAAGCTGTCGTTTTTGAATCAGAAACAAATATGCTCGTAACAGATAAGTTTTCTAGTCTTAAAGTTAGTGACAAATCAATTCCTGTTATTATTGTTATTAAAAATGGTTCTGTTATCTCTTACGATATAACAGAAAATGATATTAGTGATTATTTACAGACAATCATTGAAGAAAACAAATAGAGAAAATAGAAGGGTGTAACCCTTCTTTATATTAAAAAAACTTGACTTTAATAGTGTTTTGTTATAACATATTAAAGGACTTTGGAGTAGTACTCAAGCGGCTGAAGAGGTGCCCCTGCTAAGGGCATAGATCGGGAAACTGGTGCAAGGGTTCAAATCCCTTCTACTCCGCCATTTTTGAGGCCTTTTGGAGAAGCGGTTTAACTCACATGCCTTTCACGCATGCATTCACGGGTTCGAATCCCGTAAAGGTCACCAATTAAAGAAAAGGTATTTTAGATACCAAAGATAGAAAGCGGGTTAAAACCGCTTTTTTTATATACTAAATTTATAGAAACAACAAGGATGCTTTTCTTATCATTAGTCTTCCTTTATCTCTTAAAATAAGGTATAATATGAAATAAAGAGGTCGATTTATATGAAAGAAACAATTGTTGGTTTGTTGATTCCTTTTTTAGGAACTGTATTAGGAGCAGGAATGGTTTTCTTTGTAAAGAAAGAAATTAAACCTTCTGTTCAAAAATTACTATTAGGATTTGCTTCAGGTGTCATGATAGCTGCATCTGTTTGGTCGTTATTAATACCAGCAATCAATATGGCTGAAGCACAAAATAAAATTGCTTGGCTACCAGCTACGATTGGATTTTTATTAGGAATGGGATTTTTACTAGGACTGGATACACTTGTTCCCCATTTACATAATAGTACTTCTAATCCGGAAGGAGTAAAGACAAAATTAAACCGAACGACAATGTTGGTATTTGCTGTTACATTACATAATATTCCTGAAGGAATTGCCATTGGAGTCGTTTTTGCTGGTGCGTTAGCTGGTAATACAGGAATATCGTTGGTTGGGGCACTAGCCTTATCTATTGGTATAGCCATCCAGAATTTTCCAGAAGGGGCTATTATTTCTATGCCTTTGAAAGCAGAAGGAAATTCACGAAAAAAAGCATTCTTGTATGGAGCTACTTCAGGAATTGTAGAACCAATTGCTGCTTTTATTACTATTTTGTTAACAAGTATTATGGTTCCGATTTTACCTTTCTTGTTGGCTTTTGCGGCGGGAGCAATGATTTATGTAGTTGTTGAAGAATTAATCCCCGAATCACAAAGAGGAAGTCACTCCAACATTGCAACTATTGGAGTAGCTGTTGGTTTTGCAATCATGATGATACTTGATGTTGCTTTAGGATAATAAATATTACAAACGAGGTTTATAGATGAAGATTGCTGCGATACAATTAAACAATTATATTGGAGAAATGGTTCAAAGTTTTATTGCTGCGGAAAAGTTAATCGAACAAGCAGCAAGTCAAGGAGCAAAATTAGTTGCTTTACCAGAGCTATCTACCTGTGGATATATTCCTAATCCAGATATTTGGAATTATGGAGAGCCAAGAGAAGGAATTACCAGTAAATGGGCCAAAGAAATTGCTAAGAAACATCAGATCTATCTTGGTGCTGGTTTCCTAGAATGTGACGGGAAAGATTTTTATAATTCCTATTTAATTGCCAATCCACAAGGAGAAATAGATGGTGTAATTAGGAAAAAAGAAGTAGAAGCCTATTGCTTTAAAGAATTTTATGATACAAATATCATTGAAACAGCGATAGGAAGAATTGGAATTGGTATTTGTGCAGATACCCATAAAAAATGGTTTTTTAAAAAAATGCAAGATTTAAAACCTGATTTGATTCTTCTGCCTCATGCTTGGGCAACACCTAAAATAGCAAATCATTTAATTAGCAATAAAGATATTAATAAAGCAGAGCAAGACCTTAAAACGTTGGGCAAACTATATACTGAATATTTAAATGTTCCAACAGTGTTTATTAATTCCTGGGGGAAAATACCAACGATGGTAGGGTTTTTCGGAAAAATGATGAGCAATGATTATTTTTCTTTGAATGGTTCTTCGGGAATATTCTTACAAGGAGGAAAAGCATATTATTGTTTAGATCAAGAAGATCAGATTACAGTTGATGTTGCTTTAGGAGCTGGGAAGCAAACAATGAATCCAAAGTTTTATCATGGTTGGTTACATCGAGGTTCTTGGTTCATTAGAAAAATTATCATTCCCTTAGAAACAAAATCAGCACAAAAGTTTTATAAAAGAAGTTCATTGCGAATTGAAAAAGCAAAAATTTGCTTTGATTACTATCAAGAATATAGGAAAAAATTGTAAAGCAAAATAAAAAAAGTGGAGGTGTCTGTGAAAAAGATAATTATTGGTAAATTGAAAGAATCTATCATATCGGTATTGCCAATAACTATTTTGGTAATCTTTATATCTTTTTTTATCGATATTCAAAAAGGCAGTATGGTAAATTTCTTGATTAGTTCTATTATGCTGATCTTAGGAATGAGCTTATTTACACTAGGGTCTGATTCTTCTATGTCCGTGATGGGAAAAGAAATAGGAAATCATCTAACAAACAAGCGTAGTTTAGTATTATTGATAGTTGTTAGCTTTGTCATTGGATTTATGATTACCATCGCAGAACCAGATTTAATCGTATTAGCAGAACAATTTGATGGCCTTAAAGACAAATATTATTTAATAATCCCTGTAGCAGTAGGGGTCGGAATTTTTTTAATAGTAGCTACACTTAGGATTGTTTTTCAAATTAAATTATCGCATTTATTGATTATTTCATACATTATTATATTTATTATTGCTTTCTTTGTTGTTCCTGAATTTGTCCCCGTTTCTCTAGACTCTGGTGGAGTAACAACAGGACCTATTACCGTACCATTTATTCTTGCACTTGGATCAGGAATTGCCATGGCTCGTGGAGATAAGGATTCAGAAGAAGATAGTTTCGGATTAGTAGGGTTATGTTCTGCTGGTCCAATCTTAGCAGTTTTGATTATGGGATTATTTTTGGGGAGAACTTCAATTGATACTGAAACAGTAGTTTCCAATAATATAGGTGCTATTTTCTTAAAGAATATAAAAGAAGTTGGTTTAGCAATAACCCCATTATGTGTTTTCTTTGTTGGATATCAATTGATCTACCTAAAATTAAAAATTAAGAAAATAAAACAAATAGCAATAGGTTTGGTGTTTACTTATCTAGGTTTAGTTTTATTTTTAACGGGTGCGAATTTTGGTTTTATGCCCATTGGAATTACTTTTGGGGAGAAATTAGGAGCTTTGGATTTTAATTGGATATTAATTCCATTAGGTGCATTGATTGGTTTCTTTACAGTAATGGCAGAGCCAGCTGTTCATGTGTTAAACAATCAAGTGGAAGAACTTACCAGTGGGGCTATCTCAAAGCGTTTAATGCTATTTAGCTTAGCCATTGGTGTGAGTATATCAGTGGCAATGGCAATGTCAAGAATCGTATTGGATATTTCAATTTGGTGGTTCATTATACCTGGATATGTCATTGCATTGGTTTTAATGGCTTTTGTTCCCAAAATGTTTACGGCTATTGCCTTTGATTCAGGAGGAGTTGCATCAGGACCAATGACAGCAACCTTTATTCTTCCGCTAGCAATTGGTGTGGCAACAATGGTGGACAGTTCCAAGATTCTAGTAAATGCTTTTGGTATTGTTGCTTTTGTTGCGATGACACCCCTTATTGTCATTCAATTATTGGGATTGGTTTATAAAATTAAATTAAGAAAAATGAATACAGTAGTTGAAGAAGAAGATATAAAAATAATTAAATTAATAGAAAAAAATAAAAACAAAGAATTTATTCAAGGAGATGATAGAAATGCCTAATGAATTACAAAGCATGAAATTGATTATGACCATAGTCGATCGTGACAGAGGAGAAAAGGTAGAAGAAATTTTGTCTAAATGTGGAGTAGCTTTTCAATTGATTGTGTTAGGTGAAGGCACTGCAGACCAAGAAATCTTGCAATTACTAGGATTAAGTGATTGGGAAAAAGATATTGTTTTATCATTTATTGAAGAAGAAAACGTCGATGAAGCACTAAATCAATTACAAGGGAAACTGGAATTAAATAAACAGGGAAAAGGAATTTCTTGTGTCATGGATCTTGATTGCATTGGTGGAAAAAATTCATTACAAATTTTACTGGGAAGAAAATGACAGGAGGAAAAAATGGACAATTATTTAATATTTGCAATTTGTCATCATGGATATGCTGGTGATATTATGAAAATCGCTCGTGAAGCAGGAGCTAAGGGGGGAACAATTATTAAAGCAAGAGGTTCCGCAAACAAGGAAGTCGCAAAATTCTTCGGAATTACAATTCAACCAGAAAAAGAAATGATCATGATTATCGTTCCCGAGAATATTAAAGAAGAGGTGATGAAAGCAATTATAAAGCAAGCTGGAGTATGTACAGAAGCACATGCAATTACTTTCTCAATTAAACTAGATCAAGTTGTGGGTATCAATATATGAAATAGCTCCCTATAATGAACTGATATCTGTCAAGTAGACAGTAATAAAAATAAAAAAAATTAAGCGATAAGAGCTTGACTCCTATATTCTAATGGAGTTAAGCTCTTTAATTTTGCTTGTATTCTTTTTGTATTATAAAAT
>JAEZSA010000092.1 GCA_023422115.1 Bacillota bacterium
TTATCGCACTGATATCGGGTTGAAAAAGATATTTTGGAATTCCACCTAGATTTTTTAGTAGTTTTCCTAAATGGCGATTGCAAAAGTAATAATAAGCAATTACCGTATTTACTTTATATTTTGGATAATAAGGTAAAAAGGAAAACATGAAGTCCAACTTAGACGGATGATTAAAAATTAAAATACTCGGTTGTTCAATTTTGGGTAAATTTGTTTTGTTTACCTTAACATTGAAACGAAGGAAGAAGTATATTTTCATAAAAAAGGCTAAAAAATGATATAAAAAGCGATTTATTTTTTTAACTGGGCCTTGAAAATAGGCCATATCATATTTTTTGTTCATATTTTCAAATATCCTCGAAACTCGTTTATTAAAAAGCCAATAAAGAAAAACAAGTAAAATAATACTACCATAAGAAATCAATAAAGCAACAGCATTTTTTGTATAAAAGAAGTTAATAATTAAGAAAACAGGAATTAAAAAAATCATAAGCCAAATAGAAGAAGCACGAATGCTTCTATTGGTAAGATGGCTGATAATTTGTTTTCCAAATTTCATCGATAATAAAGAAACAATACATATGCCAATAATTAGCAACAAGGAAACAAGAAAATATCCATTAATAATAAAGGAACCAAAAGCAATACATATAATAAGGGAAGGAATCGTTCCTAGTGTAGTAAGTAGTGAATATTTAATAAAATTTATTTTGCTATTTGCAGCACGATAAGCAACCATTCCATAAGGAACTGCTGGTACGAAATATAAAGCTAAAATAAAAAGATAAAATCCTTCTTTTGGTTTTTTTTTCTGGAAGTTCTCCCAATTTTTCCATTTGTTTGGAATTATATAATAAGGTAGGTTTTGTTTTAAAAATACGAACGAGAAAATAAACAATGGTATTTCCTAAAAAAATACCAATAACACAACTAATAAAACCTAACCAGGGCCCGCAAGTTAGACCAGCAATAATTTGAATGGGTTGAGCGGGTATAATTGTTAGCAAAACTTGAAAAGTATGGAGAATTACAATAAAAAAATATCGCCAAAAGCCATATTTGTTGATTTGTTCCTGTAAGGGGATTATATCATCAGTTTCTATAAAAATCCTAAAGGGTCGATATAAGTCAATGGTGACGTAAGCTAATATTGCCAGCAATACGCCGATAACAATGACACTAAAGAAAATTTTCCCCCAGTTTCTTTTTTTTACTTTTTCCATCATCATCTACTCTTTCTAATAACTATTAGAATTATATCACAAAAAAACGAGTTTGTTAAGAGAAAATGGCATATAAACTGATAACAAAAGCCGCTGGAGATGGAAATTACTTTAATATAACATGGTAATAATGTTATAATAAAGAAAATAAGGAGATAAACATGCAAGTAATAGAAATATCAAAAAAAAGAGATATTAAAAAATTTATTGATTTTCCCAACAAGTTATATAAGGACAATCCCTATTTTGTACCTTGTATTTTTCTTGATGAAATGAATAACCTAAATCCAAAGAAAAATCCGGCTTATCAATATGCAGAGACAAAACTTTTCCTTGCTTATGAAGGAAAGAAAATTGTAGGACGTATTTGTGGTTTGATTAGCCATGCTTATAATAAAAAGAAAAATGTAAATCAAATTCGATTTAATCGCTTTGATGTGATAGATGATCTTGAAGTAAGCAGAGCATTAATTAATGCAGTCATGGATTGGGCTAGAAGTAGAGGGATTCATCAAATGATAGGACCAATTGGTTTTAGCGATTTGGATAAACAAGGAATGCTTGTTGAAGGTTTTGAAGAAATGAGTAATTCATTAACATTATATAATCATGAGTATTATGTAAAACATCTAGAACAACTAGGTTTTCGTAAAGATGCAGATTGGTTGGAATTCCAAGTATTCACTCCTCAAGAAATGAATGAAAGAATCAGTCGCTTATCTGAAATCATTAAAAAGCGTTATGGCTATAATGTGGTAAAAGTGAAAAACGGTCGCGAAGCGAAACCTTATACTCATGAAGTCTTTCATTTAATTAATGAGGCATTTGAACCATTATATGGTGTTGTAAAACTAAATGATAAACAAATTGAAGAAACAATTAAACAATTTGTTGCCTTAATAAATTTTGAATATTGTTATATAATTACCGATAAGAGCGATAAATTAATTGGCTTTGGTGCTTTAACTCCATCCATTAATGAAGCTTTAATTAAATCGCGTGGTAGACTTTTCCCATTTGGTGCTTTAAGAATCTTAAAAGCAACTAAAAAAGGAGATGTTCTAGATATGTATATTCTTGCAGTAAAACCAGAATATCAAAATCTTGGAGTCAATGCTTTAATTTTATCGGAAGGTATTAAAACAGCAATTAAAAATAACGTGAAATATGCAGAGACAGGACCAGAGTTAGAGACAAATCATGCTGTTCAAGATCAATGGAAAGAATTTAAAACTCGTCAACATCGTCGTCGTCGTTCTTGGATCATTGATTTCAAATAGATATCACTATGCGATGGCAAAAATTTAAAAGTATTTTTACTAATAACAACTGTAATCCTTATCGTGGGTGCGAACATGATTGTATTTATTGTGATGCTCGTAGCAAGGTTTACAATATTGAAGGCGAATTTACCGATGTTATTGGAAAAGAAAATGCAGTGGAATTAGCGCGATTTGAATTATCAAAAAGAAAACAAAAAGCAATCATTCACACAGGTTCGATGTGTGATCCTTATACTATTTCTGAAGGCAAAACCATGCTAATGAGAAATTTATTAGAGGTTATTTTTGAATTCGGCTTCGGAGTTGGTATTTTAACGAAAAGCACATTAATTTTACGTGATCTTGATTTATTGAAGAAAATAAACAAACGCTATAAAACAGTCGTTAGTTTTACAATCACGAATATTGATGATGCTATTTGTAAGAAGATTGAACCAAAATCCTCTCTCACATCAGCAAGATTTGCTGCTTTACAAAAACTTCATGATGAGAATATCACAACGGGAATTTGGCTTTGCCCAACACTTCCCTTCATCAATGATAGTGAAGAAAATATCAGAAGTATTGTTCGTAAATGTGGAGAAGTTGGGGTTTCTTATATCATTGTTTTTGATTTTGGTACAACGATGCGTGAAGGTTCTAGAGAATATTTTTACCAATGCCTTGATCGTGAGTTCCCCGGATTAAAAGAAAAATATCAAAAAATATATGGGAATCAATATAATTGTTTATCCCCCAAGAATAAAAATTTATGGAAAATATTCAAAGAGGAGTGCGAACATTATCATATTCAATATGAATGGGAAAAAATAAAAAAAATTTGGGAAGTAAAATCTGAATTTTCCCAAATTAGTTTGTTTGATCAAGTATAATTGTTATTGTTTTAAGTGAGCAAAAACGATTACTTTACCAACCTTACATATCGTATAGATATCCACAATCCAAAGAATCACCATTCCAAAAATAATCCAAATGATTCCTGCTGCAATTTGACCTTTTCCTAATCGATAGATGCCATAAAAAATACCATCTAAGACAGGAAGGGCAAAAAAGAGTTTTAAAATAAAAGGTAGTTTATCAAAGAAATTTATGTATTTTACCATAAGAACCAAGAACCTCCAATTTCTCATTTATTATACCATAGAAAAGAAGAGAAAAAAAGAGTTAGATGATTTTAAAACAAGATAAAAAAATAATAAATAAAAATTGACAATGAGTGGGAAAAGGTGTATAATACCTATGTTGTGAATTCTAAGCACAACCGCACATAAAAGGTTTCTAAGTAACTGTTGTTCACCTTAGTTGGCGTGTCTTATAAAAAAAATTGAGGAGGTGCTGTATCATGTATGCAATTATTGAAACTGGTGGTAAACAATATCGCGTTCAAGAAAATGATTTCATTTTTATTGAAAAACTAGATGTTGAAGCGAATGATCAAGTTGTTTTTGATAAGGTTTTGATGGTAAACGATAAAGTAGGAACACCATACGTAGAAGGTGCGAAAGTTACTGGCGTTGTTGAAAAAAATGGCAAAGCTAAAAAAATTATCGTTTATAAATACAAATCAAAAAAGAACTATCATAAAAAGCAAGGTCATCGTCAACCTTATACAAAGGTTCAAATTACTGCTATTGAAGGTTAATAATGACAACAGTCCATGTTTATACAGATAAAAACGAAAAAATCAATGGAGTCTTTATCAGTGGTCATTCTGGCTATGAAGATAATGGAAAAGACATTGTATGTAGTGCTGTATCAACAGCTGTATTATTAACTGCTAGTCTAATTGAGAAAATTTGTCCCAACTATGTTTTTGAGACAGATGATAACAGAGTGACTATGTCATTAAAATTGCTTGAATCAAATGAAGTTAGCGATATTGCTATTACAAATTTGGTTGAATTTTTAGAAAGTGTAAAGAAAGATTACACAAAATACATTAAAATAAAATACATAAAATAGGAGGTAATCTCATGTTCAAAATAAATATTCAGTTTTTTGCGTCTAAAAAAGCTGCTGGTTCAACAAAGAATGGTAGAGATTCCCATGCTAAACGATTAGGTGCTAAGAAAGCAGATGGAGAATTCGCAACAGCCGGTTCAATTATCTATCGCCAAAGAGGAACTAAAATATTCCCTGGAACTAATGTTGGTATTGGTGGAGATGATACATTATTTGCAACCATTACTGGTTATGTAAAATATGAGCGTAAAGGAAAAGACAAAAAACAAGTTTCTGTTTACGAAGCGAGATAAATATGATATGCACTTATTTTAAGTGCATTTTTTTAACTAAAATGAAAGGAGTTGGGTATCATGTTTATAGATGATGTAAATTTCTCTGTTAAGGCGGGAGATGGTGGTAATGGTATTGTCGCTTTTCGTCGCGAGAAATATGTACCCATGGGAGGACCAGCAGGTGGAAATGGTGGTCGCGGTGGTGATATCATTTTCGTTGGTGAAGAAGGATTGACTACCTTATTAGATTTCCGATATACAAGAGTAATAAAAGCAAAAAATGGTCAAAATGGAATGAATAAGAATTGTTTTGGGAAAGATGCAGAAGATATATATGTAAAAGTCCCAATTGGATCAGTGGTTTATGACTTGTCATCTAAAACAATTATAGCTGACATTGTTAGACACAAACAAGAAGTTATCATTGCGAAAGGTGGTAAAGGAGGAAGAGGAAATGCTGCATTTGCAACACCAAGAATTCCTGCACCAGAGCTATGTGAAAAAGGACTACCAGGAGAAGAACGTCAAATCAGAATTGAACTAAAAGTGTTAGCTGATGTTGGTTTGGTCGGGTTTCCAAGTGTCGGAAAATCCACATTAATTTCTGCGGTTTCAGCAGCAAGACCCAAAATAGCAGAGTATCACTTTACAACAATCAATCCTAATTTAGGTGTTGTAAAGGTAAAAGATGGTCGTAGTTTTGTTATGGCTGATTTACCAGGATTAATTGAGGGAGCAAGTAGTGGCTTGGGACTTGGTTTTCAATTTCTAAAACATATTGAGCGAACAAAAGTAATTGTCCATGTTATTGATATGGCTGCTACTGAAGGTAGAGATCCTTATGAAGATTATTTGAAAATAAATACAGAATTGGAAACTTATGATCCTCATTTATTACTTCGACCACAAATTGTTGCGGCAAATAAAATGGATATTGAGGGAGCAAGTAAAAATCTAAAAACATTTCAAAAGAGAGTAAAAGAAATTCCAATTGTTTCTATCAGCGCATATACGAGAAATAATTTAGACGAATTGCTGTACAAAATAGCTGATGTTTTAGATTTTGAAAAGCAAAAAGTAAGCGAAGAAATTATTGTTGATAAGGTTGTTGAGTATAAATTCCAACCAGAAGAAAAACCATTTGTGATTGAAAAAACCAACGATGGGGTATATAATGTAATAGGTCCAGAAATTAAAAAGTTATTTAATATTACTGATTTTAATCGTGAAGAAAACACAAAGTTATTTGCACGTAAGTTGCGTAAACTAGGTGTTGATGAAGAACTAAGAAAATTAGGCGTAAAACATGGAGACACAGTAAGAATATTAGGTTACGAGTTTGAATTTTTAGACTAAACAATAGATGCTATTTTCATTAGAAAAAGCATACTGAACAATAAAAAAGAAGGATAGGTTTTATCAAAATGAAAAACACTATGAAAATTGCATTTGCGGGTATATTGATCGCATTAATGTTTGTTTTATCTTGGACAGTTTTAGGTATGATTCCCTTAGGAGTTGCTAGTGCTACGACGGTATTCATTCCTGTGTGTATTGGAATTATTTTCTTTGATGATTTTAAATATGCAGCGACATTAGGTTTATTTTTTGGTATTGTATCATTGGTTCGTTCCTTTGTTCCTCAAGGATTTTTAGATCCTTATTTTCAAAACCCAATTGTATCAATTCTACCAAGGCTATTAGTAGGAATTGTTGGATATTTGATTTTTAAAGGCTTATCAAAAATAATTAAAAATCGAATTGTCATTTCTTCGATTACAGGAGGAGCAGTTGCTCTTTTCAATACGATATTTACTATGGGAATTTTATTTTTAGTTTACTATCAAGATGTAAGTCAGTCTTTTTCAGATAATGGCTTCACTATCTTTACTGCATTAAAAACAATTTCGCTGTTAAATATGTTACCAGAAATAGCAGTAGGTGCCATTGTAACACCAATCATTATTAAGGTGCTAGATAAAATAAGCAGCAAAAATATAAATTAGAGTTCTTAATTGATCTTATCTTAATATAAAAAACAAAAGTTTATAGATTTTTCTATAAACTTTTTTATTTCGCCATGAATTATTATGATATTTTCTTGACAAAAGTTGAAAATGTGATATTATTAATTTGGTAAAACGATTTACCAAATTACTGAAATTGTATTAACGGAGGAACATGAATGGAAAAAGCACACAACAAATGGCGTATATTTGCTATTTTTCTTATTGCTTTATTAGTTTTAGAAACAGCTTTATTAATTATATTACCAACAAACAATAAAGAAGAAGATACGAACATTCAATTAACACCTGCTACTATTAGAGGAAAAGTCTTGACGGATTTGGGAGAGATGTTATTAGCAAACATTATTGTAGAAGATAGTGCGGGGGCTACTTCGCTATACACAACGAATTTTCTATCTGGGTATGAAATTGAACTTGCTGAAGGAGAATATGTCCTTCATTATACAAGAGGAATGCAATACTCTACAGTTACAAAAACAATAAAAGTTGAAAATTTTAAAAATTATTATCTAGAAGATATTAGGT
>JAEZSA010000094.1 GCA_023422115.1 Bacillota bacterium
AATTCCCTACTGCTGCCTCCCGTAGGAGTCTGGGCCGTGTCTCAGTCCCAGTGTGGCTGTTTTGCCTCTCAGCACAGCTACGCATCGTCGCCTTGGTGGGCCGTTACCTCACCAACTAGCTAATGCGACATAGACCCCTCCTTAAGTGATGCCCGAAAGCATCTTTAAATATATCAACATGTGTTCATATATCCTATCCAGTATTATCAGTCGTTTCCAACTGTTATCCTCGTCTTAAGGACAAGTTGTCTATGTGTTACTCACCCGTTCGCCACTTGTGTATTGCTACACCCGTTTGACTTGCATGTATTAGGCATGCCGCCAGCGTTCATCCTGAGCCAGGATCAAACTCTCAATAAATTTTATCCTGCTCCATCTGTTCTATTCAGTTCTCAAAGACCTTGTAATTCCCACAACTTTCATTGCGTTCGCTTTTTTCAGCGTTTACCATTATATTATATTACCGCTTTGTTGTCAAGCAAAATATTTTTTAATGATAAGAATAAGAATGGCACGCCCTTGAGCGCAACCTTATATATTATACTATAAGCAATATTTAAAAGCAAGCATTTTTTTAAATTTCTTTTCTTTTTTTATAAAAAAAGAGGGCTCGTTTTCACGAACCACTCTCTTTTAACTTTTAATCTTAAGCAGCAGGAGTAAAGAATTCAACTTTTGCGATTGCTTCTCTGTATAGAGCAAGTCTAGCAGTGAAGTTAGCATAAGTTACGCTTCCAATTGTTCTTCCTGACAAGCCAAGGATATATGCTTGTTCATATCCTAGTAAAGCATCAAATGCAGCAACGTAAGCTTTAATTGTAGCAACATCAGTGCTTGTTACTTTACACTTAGCATGACCTTGATCGTATAACTTTTCAGTTAAATCTTTGATTACAGCAGCAACTGCAGCAGAATCAGCAGCAGCTTCAGCTTGTAATGTAGCGATGTCGGTTTCAGCATCAACTAATTCGCTTAATCCATTAACCTTAGCTTTTTGTTTTGGAGTTAATGCATTGTATGCAGCTCTTGCAGCAGCAACAGCTTCAGTATCTGTTAATGCGATTCTGCTTGGTAAAGCATAAATCAATTCATCAACAGGAAGAGCGATAGCTTCTAATTTAACATCAACGATTGCTAACTCTAAATCAGCTAAATCTTGAAGTCTTGAAGCAGTAACTAATGCTTTTTGTGCAGTAGTTAATCCATTGTATGCAGCTCTTGCAGCAACGATCTTAGCTTCGTCTTCAACAACTAATGCTCTTTCAGCTGGTAATGCATCAATTATATCTTCAACTTCATCAGCTCTTGCACCATTATGAGCATCCATTACATCATATAAATCAGCGATACGTCCTCTGTCGTCTCTATCAGACATCATACCGAATGTAGTATCGATTTGAGTTCTTCCAGAAGTGTCAAGTGCAGACTTAATCTTTTCTGTTTCAATGAATGCAATTGCAGCAGCTAATGTAGCAGAAGCAGTGCTTAAAGCATTGATTTCTTGATAAGTGTAAGCTTTAATAGTAGAAGATGTAGCATCATAATAGTAAACTTCAACATTTGATGCAGTATTAATTGGATAAACATCATCAGCAGTTCCTAAAATAGTATCAGGACCAGCAGTAGGAGCAAGAACAGCAGCAGAAGCCTGTAATATGCCTTTAGTATATAATACCTTATAAGCAGCAACTAAATTGTCAACACTCTTTAAAGCAGCAGTTAATGTTGCTAATTGAGCACTTGTTAAGTTATCGAAATCAACTGCATCATCATCTAATAAAACGATAGCAGCAGCTTTAATGTTAGCAACTTCAGTAACTGTAGAAGCTTTATAAGCTAACGCTAATTTTTCTTCTTTTGTTACTAATGTGCCAAGTAGTGTGCCAGAAACGTATGCTTTTGCAGCAGCGTTTGCACCAGTATAAGCAGTTCTTGCATCGTTAATAGCTTTCTTGCTTCCAACAACAACGTCAGCATCAGCTGGTAAGCTTAATAATTGAATAGCTAATGATAAACCAGCTACTTTGTCTTTGTTATCAGTAGTAACTAATGCTTTTGCAGCAGTTGATAATCCATTGTATGCAGTTTTTGCAGCAGCGATATCAGCAGCGTTATCTAATGCAGGAGTAGCATTTAATGCAGCGATTTGTAATTCAACCTTAGCAGCTTTTAACTTGTTATAAGTAACGGCATCAATAAATGATAAACGTCCAGCAGTTAAAGCAGCATATAGAGTATCAGCATCTGCCATTAAAGTAGTAGCTTCTCTAGATTTTAGAACAGCAACTCTAGCAGCATCTGAACCATCAACTGCAAAGTTACTTTGATCAGCGCCTAATGCAGCAAAAGTTGTAGATGTTACGATAGTATTAGCTGGAACATTTGCACCAACAGCATAAGAAACGTTGTTTACATCTTTAAATGCAACAGTAGCTACATAAGCAGCAGCGTTCTTATATCCACCAGCAGCATGAATAGCAGCTAATGCATTAATCTTGTCATGAACAGATTCAGCAAATTGTTTTTGCTTTAATGCAGCAGCTTCTGTGTCAATTGCGATTTGATCTAACATAGCTTTTGCATCTTTTGGAGACATAGCTTTTGCTTCACCAGCAACAGTAACGTTGATAGTAGCAGTCTTAGCTAACCAAGAAGGTAACCAAGCAGAATCGCCAAATCCAGCTGTAGCTAAATACATCTTTTGAACGTTCTTATAAGCATCAATTTGACTTTGAGAAACGTCTGAATAATCAGTTGATAATGCTACAACGGCTCTTACAAAGTAATCTGTTAATTCTTCATTCATTACGTGTCTAGTATATCTAGCAACAGTAACTTTAGCAGGAGCATAGAATTCATCGCCATTTGAAGGAATTGAATCTGGGTCAATTAAAGCCCCACGAACTCCACCAGTCATTGCTCTAGTGAAATCAGCACCTAATGAATAATAACCTTGTGTATGCCATTGGAATGCATAAGCACCAGCACCAATGATTGCATAAGGAGTCTTATAAACAGTACTTAAAGCTGGAGAAATACAATATTGGAAATATTGTGTAGAAGTAGCAACTTCTTGAGCGTCTACTGCTGCAGCTGCATATGCTCCAGTATTAGTTAAATGTTGTTTTACTGTAGAACCCATATAGAAATCATATACGCCTTTAGCACCTTCAGCAAGTGCAGCATTGCCATTTGATTTTAATGAGAAACCAGGACGATAACCATCATAAGCGATAGTTTGTTCACGGCTAACTTTGAAAGCTGCCTTGTAATCGTCTGTAACAGTTGTTGTCCCAATCTTTAAACTTGTTAAAGAATAAGTCTTCATAGCAGTTTCGCCATCTGCAAAGTATCCACCCATTGATAATGTTGATACAGGGATATCTAAGTCAGAAGCAGTTTCATTAACTAGGAAGTGGTTGAAGTTTCCACCGTAAGTAGCTCTTACAAATCTAACATCAACTCTAGCAACTTTTTGTCCGCCAATTGTATCGAATTTGTAGATACGATTAGTTTCGAATTCCATAACGAATAATTGGTATCTAATAGTCTTAGTAGCAGCTACTGGAACAGCTGTGATAACGCCAGTAGTAGCATCTTTAGTTAAAGTAACATGTGTAAAGTTAACAGTCTCATCAATCCAGAATGTGTATCCTGAGAATTCACTCCAGTATTGATTAGTTCTTTCAGAAGAACTAGAAACTGTACCTACATATCTATCCCAGTAACTGAAGCCTTGTAACATATCGCCTCTCTTAGCAGGGTTAGATGAAGCTTGATTAGAATTCGATCTACCACCTTGGTAATAAGTAAGAGGTTTTTCAGCAAGACCAACATTGATGAAGAATACAACTTTAATCTTATCAGCGCCGTTTGTGAATGTTGCAGTTAATTTTGCTTCATGATATCTGAAATATTGAGTAACTAATTTAAATTGATTAGCTACAAGAGTTGCTTCGAAGTTTTCATCAGCAGCCCATGTAACAGTTGAAGTACCAACTGTTCCTGGTAAAGTAATTAACATAGTTTCAGTTCCATTTCCACCATAAGGCATATGTAGAACGTTAGCTAAATCTAAACCAGTTAAAGTAGTAACTGTATCCAAAGTAATAGTTGAACCATCAGTTCCCAATAAGAATCCTTCAACGTCAGCGTTAGCAGCATTTCCAGGAACTAGGTTAACTTTTAATTTGAAGTTTTCAACAAATTGGAAGCCAGCTTCTTCTTCATAACGAGCAACTACACCAATTTCAGCGTTAGCTTTAGTAGTAGTATTGTCATAAACAACTTTGATATACTTACCATTTCCTGTATAAGCACCTTTAGTTAATCCTGTAGGTAATACATAATCATAAGTAACACCAAATTTTTCGTCAACAACTGGTAATAAGAAACTGCTTGATACAGTAGCTCCTTCGATACCAGCAAATACGCCTTCTTCAACGTTGAATGCTTGCTTTTCAGCTGCAGTATAACCATTAATATTGAATGTTAATGTTGCAGATTTAGCAGCAGCACCAGCTTTTGGAGAAATTGTATAAGTTACAGTAGTATCGTTGTCAGGACGAGTGAACTTACCATCATTTGTTAAGATGTAGTTCTTATTAGTAGTCCAATTGAAAGCAACGCCATCATAGCTTGGAGGTAATTGAATGTCAGCAGAAATCTTATCTGTTCCAACACCAGCAGTGATGTTAGAGAATAATTTTGTAGCAACTTCAATTGCAGCATCTACTTTTGCGAAGTCGTTATCTTCAACTTCATCAACAAGTTTTAAGTTAACTGTATTACTTAGTGTAACATCACCAAAAGTAATTGTATAGTTAACTGTATAAGATAAACTTGTTGCTTCGCCTAAATCAGGCATAACGAATGATTCGATTACATCACCATCAACATCGTATACAACTTTTACATTGCCATTCCATGGTTGTGGAAGTGCAAAGTCGTCAGCGATATATCCACTTAATAAATTAGCGATATATGCAACTTCTCTTGTAGCGATATCGAAAGCAGCATCTGTTTCAGAAACTGTAACTTCAGTAGTAGCAGCAACAGTGTCTTTTAAAACAGATGTAGCAGTAATTTCAACTTTACCAGGACGAACACCTGTAACAACGCCATCAGCGTCTACAGTAGCGATTGATGGATCGCTTGAACTCCATGTAAATAATTTTGCGGCAGTTGCAGGAGCAACTTCCATTTCAGCAGCTAGATTAAAAGTTTCAGAAACTTTTACATCATCACCAAATAAAATAATACTAGTTGGTGCTACAAAATCTTGTTTGCACTCAGGAACTTCTGGACACTCTTCAGGTTCAGGGCATTCCTCACATTCCTCAGGTTCAGGACATTCTTCAGCAGGATACAACGCTTCGCATTCAGCTTGAGTTGGATCTGCAGGTTCTTCACATGGGAATAATTCGTTACATTCAGATTCTGAAGGGTCTTCACATTCTGGGCATTCAGTTGTACATCCTGCCAATAAGAATAGACCAAAAACTAGTACAAGGGCGATAGCCCATCTTCTAATGTTTTTTAACATAATCTTTTTCTCTTTTCCTTTCTTAAGATTAAAAGTTGTCTCTCTTTAGAGAGATACATGTATATTATATAGAATAATCTATCTTAAGTCAATCTTTTTTTAAAAAAACTATAAAAATTTACATCTTTTTTAGAGATTTTTACATCTTTATAGTTTTTATTGCTTTTAATTGATTATTTTATTGGGATTTAAAATGTTTTTTGGATCAAATACTTGCTTAATTCCTTTCATTAGACTTACTTGAGTAGGACCTAGTATTTCGGCTAGATATTTTTTCTTGGCATAACCAATGCCATGTTCTCCAGAAACAAGTCCGCCAACTTCTTTAGCTTTCTTATACATCTCATCAAAAACATCTGTTAATAAATTAGGCCATGTTTTTTTATCTATGTCATCACGACAAATATAAATATGAAGGTTCCCATCACCTGCATGGCCAAAGCTTGGAATTCTCACTTGATATTTTTTCGCAAGTTCATACGTGAAGTTGATATACTCGCTTACTTTTGCTCTTGGTACTACTACATCACATTCATCCATTTCCGTTGTTGAAGCCTTGATTGCTTCAAGAAAAGCCCCTCTAGCTTTCCACACTTCATCTTTTCTTTCTGTTGTATCTACAATCAAAACATCCAATGCACCTAATTCATTTAAACATAAATCAGCCGCTTGTTTATATTTACTTTCAATTTCTTGATTAGTAGCTCCATCAAATGTTAATAAAATATATGCCGAATTTTCACTATCTGGAAATTTTCTTCCTAAAAACGTTTCAGAAAATTTAATCGTTTCTCGTCCAAAAAATTCTATTGCTGTTGGATCTGTTTTTGATTGCAAAATATGAGGAACATGTTCAATTCCCTTTTCCAAAGTTTCAAAAGGTACTAGCAAACTAATTGTTTTAGTCGGTAGTGGAATCAATTTCAAATATGCTTTTGTAATGATTGCTAGAGTTCCTTCACTACCAATAATTAAATTTTTTAATGAATAACCTGTTGTATCCTTTACTACTTTTCTACCAAATTGAGTTACTTCACCATTTGGCAATACCACCTCTATTGCTCTTACCCAATCACGAGTAACACCATACTTCACCGCTCGCATACCACCAGCATTTGTTGAAATGTTTCCACCAATTGTAGCGCTTTTTTCTCCTGGATCAGGGGCATAGAAATATCCTCTTGCTTCTACAAAGGCATAGATATCCATTAATAGTACTCCTGGTTCTACGACCAATACCATGTTTTCCTCATCCAATTCTAAAATTTGATTCATTTTAGTGGTATCAAGAATAATTCCTCCTTGAAGAGGAACACATGCACCCACCAATCCTGTTCCGCTTCCTCTTACTGTAACGGGGATTGCTAACTCGTTTGCATATTTCATGATTTGAACAATTTCATCACGATTTGTTACTTTTATAACTACTTCTGGATGGCTTGTAACTGTTCCTAATTCATCTTTCCCATATTCTTCAGCAATATCTTTACCAACAATAAGGCGTTCTTCGCTAATGAAACTTCGAAAAAAATCAATATCTTTTACATCGATTTTTTTATACATATTCTTCACCTATATCAACCCTTTCAACATTTTGACCTCAGCAATTAACTTCGGTAAAATCTTAAAAACATCCCCAACAATACCATAATGAGCAATATCAAAAATTGCCGCATTTTTATCATTACAAACCGAAAAAATAATTTGACTTCCCTTCATTCCTGCTGCAAATTGTACTGCACCACTAATTCCAAGTGTTATTAACAACTTTGGTGCGACAGTTCTTCCTGATAGTCCAATTTGTTTTCGAGGATCCATGATTCCAGCTTCTATTAATGGTCTTGATGACGCTAGTTCTGCTCCCAATAAATCTGCCAATTTTTTTGCAAGTGCTATGTCCTCTACATTTTTAAAAGGACGACCAATTGCTACAATAACTTCTGCTTCACTAATATCGACATTGCTGTCTTTGGGTTTTATCTCTAATAATCTCATATTAGAAGATAAATTTAATTCTTTCACATCCATCAAAATAGTTTTTCCATGAAGTTCTTCTTTTGTTGGCATTTTGAATATTTTGTATCTCACCGTTGCCATTTGAGGACGATTATTTGGGCATATAATTCCTGCCATAATATTACCACCAAAAGCAGGACGATTTTGGATTAAATCCGTGTTTCCCTTCATTCCTAGAATTGTACAATCTGCTGTTAACCCTGTTCTAAACCTAGATGCAATTCGGGGAGCAAAACTTCTTCCTATCGAAGTTCCTCCATATAAAATTACACTTGGTTTTATCTTTTTAATAAAATTCTCCATGGCATTGGCATACTTTTCAACATTGAAATGAGCAAATTCTTTATGCTCATAAACATATAATCGATCTACTCCATAAGATAAGATTTCTTTTTCAAATTTCTTCACATCATCTGTAAATAAAACTGCGTATACTTCTTGCTTTGTGATTTTAACCAGTTCTTTTGCTTTACCAATTAATTCAAAAACAACAGGATGAATTTTATCATTGTTGTGTTCAACAAACACACAAACACTTTTCCATTCCTCTTTATTGATTGCTTTTATTTCTTCTTCAATAAATTCGAATACTCCAGCTGGACCTTTGCGGACACAAAGTTTACACATCTTACATCCAGAGTTAATTTCTAATTTATCATTTATATATTCAATTGCACCAAAGGGGCAAATTTTTATTGCTTCTTGAATCGTTTCTTTTGTAACTTTATTTTGATTAATAATTATTTTTCCCATAGTAAACCCCTATAAAAGCTTCAGTTGATTCAACTTATCAGCCATCTTGGTAGCCAATTTTTCTTCCGAATCAATCCAAATTTCTTTGTCTGTATTTTTTTCTGGTGGAAACATTCTTTCAACTTGAGTTGGTGAACCTTTCAATCCATAATGAGCTTCATTTTGATCTTCCATATCAGCAAAGGTTACGATTCTTGGTTTGTAATCAAGAAATTTTAGACTACGTTTATACGAGGGTAATCGTGGAGTAAAAATACCTTTTTCAACTGTGATTAGGCAAGGATAATTAATTTCCCAAATTTCATTGGTTTTATCCATACTAACTGAAACAATAATTGATTTCTCTTTTATTTGAATAATTCTTTCTACATACGCCATGTGAGGAATTCCAAGGGATTCTGCGATTTCTGGCCCAACTTGAGCAGTATCACCATCTGTTGTTTGTTTCCCACAAATAATCAAATCAAAGTTTCCAATTGTTCTTATTCCTTGTGATAGTGTATAAGATGTGGCAACAACATCTGCTCCTGCAAATTTTCTATCTGATAATAAAACTGCATCATCGCATCCCATCCAAAGCGACTCGTTTAAAACAGCCGTTGCTGCAGGCGGTCCCATTGTAATCGATGTTATCTGAGCATTCTTTTGTTCTTTCATTTTAAGCGCTGTTTCTAACGCGTACAAATCATAGGGATTCATCTTTGTATTAGATCCATCTCTCATTAATACCCCAGTAACAGGATCTATTTGCACCTCAGAACTCGCAGGTACTTGTTTGATACATACAATTATTTTCATATTTGTTACCTCGCTTTTAAGAAATCAAGCGTTCTTTGATAAAGTTCTTTCTTTTCTAATAACCCATCATACCCATGGCCTGCTTCATTAATATAGAATAAATGTGAATTAAAAAAACGAACACTATAAATTGCGGAAATCAAATAATTAACCGCTAAGTCTTTTTTTCCATGAATAATTAGTACAGGTTTTTTAAAATTTTCAACTCCCTGATAAGTATCATATTTATCAACAGATCCTACCATTTCTTTTGATAATTCAAAAGTTCCCATCATCGTGTTTCCATTTTCTAGTTTTACACCATTTTCAAATGCTTTTTTTATTTTTTCTAGAATACTACCCGCAGGAGACCATAAGACCATTTTATCGATTTCTTGATATCTTTTTGCGGCAATCATTGCAGCAACAGCTCCACCCATACTATATCCTAAAAGAATAATTTTTTTCACACCTTCAATTTTCTTGGCATAATCAAGTAATAAATTTGCTTCAGTCATTAACGTATCAAAAGTAAAATCTTTAAATTCACCATCAGATTCCCCATTACCACTAAAATCCATGCGCAAACTTCCTATTCCTTCCTCCATTAATAGCCGTGCTAGATTACGGAAATGGCCTGCGTGTTCTGTTTTATTACCGGTAAATCCATGATACATTAATACTAGATCTCCATTAAAATTATCGGGAAGAGTAAGATAACCTCGCAATACTCTTCCTTCTTGATTCCTTATTTCAATATGTTTCATCATTTTCTTTCACCGCTTTTAGCGCATTACGAATGTGCCCTTTTGTTTTTTCTAAATACTCATTTACTTTTTTCGGATCTTCTACACCACTTAAAATAGCAAATAGTGTTTTCTTCACTGTTTTATAGATTGCAATTTTATTTCTTGCTTCCTCGAGAGAAATTCCTGTTATTTGACTGACAATTCCTTCAGCACGAGCAACCAGTTTTTGGTTGGTTGGTTGAACATCAATCATATAATTTTCATAAACTTTTCCCATTTTAATCATCGATGCTGATGATATCATATTACATATCATTTTTTGCGCTGTTCCTGATTTTAGTCTTGTGGATCCTGTGATTACTTCTTCTCCTGTGATTGCTTCAATAGGATAATCCACAAGTGCAGCCAAAGGACTACTAGCTGCTGTAACAATACAGCTCGTACAGCAACCTTGCTCTTTTGCATATTCTATTCCGCCAATAACATAAGGGGTACGACCACTAGCTGCAATGCCAATGACAATATCTTTATTATTCACTTTTATTTTTTTCAAATCCTCTATTGCTAGTTCTTTAGAGTCTTCCGCTCCTTCAACCGCCTTGATAAAAGCTTTTTCTCCACCAGCCATCAAACATTGTACCATATCAAATGATACACCAAACGTTGGCGGACATTCTACTGCATCAAGGATACCAATTCTACCACTAGTTCCAGCTCCCATATAGATTAATCGACCATCCTGATAAAAAGCTTCTACTATTTTATCTACCACGTTTGCGATTTGTGGCAGCGCACTTTCTACTGCAGTAGCAACTTTATAATCTTCATGGTTCATTTTCTCTAAAATTTCTATTGTTGATAATAAATCAATGTTTTTCGTTTCTTGATTTCTTTGTTCTGTGCTTATTTTATTTAAGTTTATACTCATATTTTTACCCTTTCACATGACTTTTCCGAGATGGAGTTATACTTCCTAGAATGGCTGGTTTTTTTGCTCCTGTGGCACTACAAACATTCCCTGGTTTCCCTTGTAAAGTTAAATATCCCAAAACAGTAAAAGCAATCGCTTCCTTGGCATCACTATTAAAACCAAGATCTTCTTGACAGAATACATCACAATTTAATATTTCTCTCATTCTTTTCATAATATAGTTATTATGACTTCCCCCACCACTAACAATCACTTCATCAAAGTTTTTGATATATTCTAGATAATGATAGCAAATACAATAAGCCGTGAATTCGGTAATTGTTGTTATAACATCCCTTGGATGATATTGATTGAAATGAAGATCTTCTGCCAGTTGTTCCATGTTTTTCGCAGAATACTGTTCTCTCCCTGTACTTTTTGGAGGTTGTTTTTTTATAAATTCATCTTTTTTTAATTCATCTATAATCTCTTTTATTACTTTACCACTAAGAGCTATTCTTCCACCATCATCATATGGTATTTGGAAGTACTTACTAGTAAAATAATCAATCATTACATTACCAGGTCCGCAATCAAAAGCAACAACGTCATCAATTTCGCATCCCTTAGGTAAATATGTTAAATTGCTAATTCCTCCAATATTTTGTAACAAGCGACTCTTTTCATCACTTTTAAACAGCATAAATTCTGACATCGGAACTAAGGGAGCCCCTTCACCTCCTACAACCATATCCGCTGTCCGAAAATTTGTAATTGTCTTAATTCCTGTTAGATTTGCAATTACAGATGCATCACCAATTTGTAGTGTTGATGGAACAAGTCCTTCTTGATGATGAGGATTATGCCATATTGTTTGTCCATGACTAGCAACAAAATCAATGTCAATATACTTATAAGGCGTTCCTACAAGCAACAAGTCTATCGCTTCTACAAACTTATATCC
>JAEZSA010000120.1 GCA_023422115.1 Bacillota bacterium
CTTCTACACTACGATGTAGGACTTTCGTTTGTCCAATCATACAGTTCTTTAACACGTTCATATTATAAAAGAGATTAAACTCTTGAAAAACCATGCCTATTTTCGTCCTGACTAAGTTTAAATCTGTCTTATGACTGGTTATCTCACAACCATCAAAGATGATCTCACCCTCATCAATCGTCTCTAATCCATTCAAGCAACGAAGTAGTGTTGATTTTCCCGTTCCACTAGAACCGATAATACAAACAACTTCTCCTTCATTAAAATCAAGATTAATGTCTTTTAAAATGACATTTTGGCCAAAACTTTTTTTTAGGTTTCTAATTGATATAATCTTATTCATCATCGTCACCTAATTACTACTAACAATATCTAGGGTTTTTACTCCTAGTTTGTTTTCAAAGATTTTTAATAGTTTAGATGTTGAGTAAGTTAAGAATAAATAAATTATAGCGGCAATGATCATCGCTTCTAAGAAACTACTATATCTCATCGCTGCATCTTCAGCAACATAATATAATTCACTAATCATAATAACATTCAATACGGATGTATCTTTAATATTAATAATGAATTCATTTCCAATCGAAGCCATTTGTGTTTTTATCGCTTGAGGAAGAATAACTAAACTCATCGCTTTAAAGCGATTCATACCTAAACTCTTCGCGGCTTCTTCCTGGCCTTTTGGCACTGATTCAATTCCATTCTTGACAACTTCGGTTAAATACGCTCCCGTATTCACAGAAACAGTAAACAAACCCGCTTCTAGCGGTGTCCACATCAATCCTATGCGACGAAATACATAATAGAAGATCATCGCTTGTACCATCATGGGAGTTCCCCGAATTACTGTTACATAAAGTTGAATGAGAGTTTGACCTGTTTTTAAAAAGAATCGGGAAATTTTATTTTGGGGCATTGTTTTAATGGAACGAATCACACCCAAGATTAAAGCAATGATCAGTCCAACAATCGTTCCTACTAAAGATAAGATTAATGTATACCCAATTCCTAGTAAGAAAGCTTCCCAAAAATTTTCTAAAATACGAATATAAACCATTATTCACTCTTAGGACTATTTTCAATCGCTTGATTCATTAAAGTAGTCCTCATGTCATTAGTAATCTTGTTTAAAGCAGCATCAACAGCATCTTTCAAAGCAGTATCCACCTTACGAACACCAATCGAAACGACTCTATCTTCTTCTGCAATCGTAAAAGGAGTTTCTAGGATTACATAAGTAAACCCAGGATGTTGACTAACCGTTGAGATCGCAACCGGTTCTTCTAGAATAGTGGCATCAATGGCTCCGCTTTCGATTGCAAAGATAATTAGGGGAACAGTATCTAAAGCATTATTATAAACGGCTCCTCCTTTTTCACTTAATTGTTTTGCTAAATCATCATAAACGGTTCCTTGTTGGCCAACCACATTCGCTCCACTAAAGTCGCTAAAGGTTTTTGCACTAGCATAAGCGCTATCTTCTTTCACTAATACTACATGAGTTGATTCATAGTAAGGACTGGTAAAATCAATACTCAACTTACGATCCGCTGTTGGGCTCATACCAGCAATAATCAAATCAATCGAACCTTCTTTTAAATTTTCAATTAATGCTCCCCATTCCATTTTCTTAATCACTAATGTTAGATCGAGTTCTTCTGCCACTAACTTGGCAATTTGAATATCATACCCCTGGGCGTAGTAACTAGTTCCTTCAATCGGATAGTTACTAGTTGTAGGATCATCTTCTGTCCAATTAAATGGTGCATAAGCACACTCTAAGCCAACGACCAATGTGCCATTGTTGAAATCAAATTCCACTTCATGACTACACGCACTAAACAAAAATACTGACATTACTAATAAAAATAAAATTAAACCTTTCTTCATTTAGATATAACCTCCTGTTAAATGAATAAATTAATCAACTAATGGATTAGTCGATTAATTAAAGTAAAAATAAAAAAGCGTTAGACGCTTTTTCCATTAACAGTTGTTAAACTTAGCGCCTCTACATTACGTAGGAGTGATACAAGTATTCCCTGTAACACCATGGATCTGTCTATGCCTAAACAGCCACTCGGCGATGATTACCTTTCTTATGTTTCTACGTCTGCCGACTCCACATAGTACTTTGATGCATCGCTACCTCTAATCTCTAAACTTTTTTATTTGCCTTATTATATGCTTATAAAAGTAATATGTCAAATGTAAACGTTCTTATCATGAAAAAATGACTATAAAAATTAAAAAAGGGCTTATAAACCCTTTTTACTTAATTGCTAATTGATCTAATTTGATATTTCGTAATAAAAATCCTAAATCAATTCCTACCATAACAAGATTAATACAATAGAAGATAAAAACATAAGTGATCTTATCAGCAAATATTTTACTCAAGATCCCACAAAGATAACCGACCATAATACAAATAACAAAGAAAATAGATCTTCCTTTGGCTGTTCTAGATTTAATCGACTTAATAATATTTAATGGCCAAGATAAACCGAACAAAACAACCATAAACACTTCAAAGATTTCTGCCATAGTTTACTTCTTATCATTGCGATAGATATCGCCATTTAGTCTGATTTCTGTCCGTGGAGATAAGGAAAATCCCATAATTTTCACTGCTTCTGGTGATGTTAATCGTTTATATTGTTGTGAATAGAAACGATTGTTGAATTTAATCACCAAGTCTTTAGCTTCTTTCAAAGGAATGTCCATTGCCTTAAATAATAAATAAGCAATTCGATTCGTATCATCTCCATTTTCTAGGAAATGATACAAAATGAAATCATTGATATCATATCGTCCAATAATGTCTTCTGTTGATTGTGTAGAATCAGATAGTTCTGGTGAGATTGGTGTTTCAATAACACTATCTAAAATATCTGCTACAATTGGATAAATTCCTTTATAATATCTTACCGTTTCTTTTACAACAGTCTTTGGTAATCCCGCATTGATTCCATACATTGCCATATGGTCCCCATTGAATGTCGCCCAACCTAAGGCAACCTCACTCATATCAGAAGTACCAATGACAATGGCACCATTTAGATTCGCTGCATTCATTAACGTAAAGGTTCTAAAACGAGCTTGAACATTTTCATACGTAACATCTCTAGTTAGAGTATCATGTCCTATTGCCTTTAGTTGACGTAATACATCGGTGTAGATATTCACTTCTTTCCTCGTTACACCTAATTTTTCTAATAAAGCAACACTATTTTGATAAGTTCTGTCACTAGTTGCTTTTGAAGGAAGCATATAAGCGATGATGTTTTCTCGTGAAATATTATATTTATCAAAGGCATAACATAAGGATAGTAATGCTAATGTGGAATCTAAGCCACCACTAACGCCCAAAACAACTTTATTGATACCGATATATTCCAAGCGTTTAATGACACTTGCTGCTTGAATATTGATAATATCGGTATAATCTTCTTTATTTTTAGGAACAAATGGTAAAATTTCTATATTCTTTTCAAAAATGAAGTCTTCTTGCTCTTCTAATTCATACGCAACACGACGAATATGTAAATCGCGAGCAATCTCTTGTACATTTTTATAATAACTATTATTACGACGAGCATGATGTAGTTTTAAAATATCAAAATCACCATAGATGATATCACTATGAAGATTAATTTCCTCATTCTCTGCAATCACTTCGCCATTCTCGCAAATTAATTTATGACCACTAAAGACAACTTCACTAGTCGATTCACTAGAGTTATTTGATACATAAACATAACCACCATTAAATTTCAAACTAATACTCTTTGTAAGGGTCTTACGAAGTTCTTTTTTCCCCACATGAGCAGGACTAGCACTTAAGTTAAAACAAATCAAAGCTCCGTTGGAATATAGGCGTTCATTAGGAGAAATTGGTGCCCATAAATCTGCACAAATC
>JAEZSA010000144.1 GCA_023422115.1 Bacillota bacterium
TTGTAACATCCATTCCTTCTTTTAGAAAATTCTTTTCATATGTCAACCTTTCAGTCGGAATATCAATCTGAATAAATGTTTCCATATCCATAAAAGCAAGAGTTTCTCCGCTATCATAAATATATTGCATTGGCTTTTTTTCAATAATAGCCTTCTTGATTTTAATTCCTGATGCGATTGCTATTTCAGTAGTAGTTCCAGTTCTCATGTTTTTTAATTTTGTTCGCACATATGCTTGGCCTTTTCCCGGCTTAACATGTTGGAATTCCAAAATTTGATATATTTTATCCTCATATTCAATTGTCATTCCTGTTTTAAAATCATTGCTTGATACCATAAAATCCTCCTAAAGCCTATATTATTATACCACTTTTTATCTTTTTTGTCTATCCTTTTTTTTTGCTAATCGATTATTTCCATTTGATAACTTGCTGAAAATTCTTCTCCAACAGCCAATACTATAAGATCATCCTTTTTCGAAAAATCATTATCTGAATCATGATGGTCATTATAACCGATCCATGGTTCAAGACAGATAAAAGGAGCTTCGTTTACAGGAGTCCAAATCGCTAATGTTTTAAAGTTTTCAAAAGAGAATTTAAGGCCTTTTTTGTTAGGATTAAGTAGTGAAACTGATTTTGACTTTACCTTCGGAATAATTATAGTATCGATAGAAAACATTTTTTTATCCAATGGTAATACCCTTAAATCTTTAAATTGTAACACTGAAATTGAGAAATCTAGTGTTGCTTCATTAGTAACTCTTGGTGATGAAAAAGTTTCTGGATCAGAAAAATAAAGTTTATAGTCACTAAATTTTTCTCCTTGATAAATTGGACAACTGAATCCCGGATGCCCTCCTAAATTAAATAGGATAGGTCGATTATCACAATTGATAATTTTTATCGTTGTAGTCAACACTTTATCCATTAATTTATATTCAACAATCGCTTGATATTTAAAAGGATATATTGATAGTGTTTCATTACTAAATTCGTTTTCTAATAAAATATAATCATCTGTATGTTTCAAGACAGAAAATTCTTGATGTCGCAATAAGCCATGTTGTTTAATAAAGTATTCTTTATTATCTATGATTGTCTTCTTATCTTTTAAAGTCCCAACAATTGGAAACAAAAAGGGAGCAGAAAAATTCCAATATTTAGGGTTTGCATTCCAAATATACTCTATATCGTTTCTTGTTTTTAATGATTTTAATTCTGCTCCTTTGCGAGCTATTTCAACGATAATTTCCTTGTTTTTTAATTGATACTTTTTGTTTTGATCCATTCGTTTTTCTCCTTGTTTAATCCATTTATTATATCATGTTTTTCAAAAATTATAAAGATTTAATCCTCCTATATGTAAACAATTTTTCCCTTTTTTTCGCTTGTTCCTTGCTTTTTTGTTTTTTTTTTTATATAATCAAACAAGGAGGGATTATTATGTATGAATCTATTGGTAAATATATTGATATTCTTATAAATTTTTCTAAGCCTGATGCCCCCTTATGGAATATCGAATCTATAAAACAAAATCGCTCTCCTGCATGGAATTATGTTGATGGTTGCATGATGACCTCTTTACTGGAGCTGTATAAAGTAACAAAAGATGAGAAGTATCTTTCCTTTGTGGTTAATTTTGTTGATTTTTATGTTTATGAAGATGGCACAATTAAAGGTTATACTGTGGAAAAGTTCAGCACCGATGATGTTTGTGAGAGTCGAATATTATTTGATTTATATCGTTTTACTTCTGATATTAAATATTTAAAAGCAATTGAATATACCAGATTGCAAATACTAAATCACCCACGGACAAGCGAAGGAAATTTTTGGCACAAAAAAATATACCCCAATCAAGTTTGGCTAGATGGCTTATATATGATGATGCCATTCTATATTCAATATGAAAAGTATCTAAATGGCAAGCTAAATTATAGCGACATTATTCATCAATTCCAAAATGTTCGTTTAAAGATGTTCAATGAAAATAAAAAATTATATCATCATGGATATGATGCAACAAAATCTATTTTTTGGGCTGATAAAAATACTGGCTTGTCACAATCTTTTTGGTTAAGAGCGATGGGTTGGTTTATTGTGGCATTAATCGATGTAATTGACTATTTAGATGAATCAAGCGTTTCAGAAAAAAGGACTTTGTCTATTATTTTCAAAGAAGCTATTGACGGAATCTTACAATATCAAGATGAAAAAACTAAAATGTTTTTCGATGTTGTTGATATGCAAGATCGTGATGGAAATTATTTAGAAACAAGTGGCAGCGCTATGATTGCTTATGCAATTTTAAAAGGCTCACGATTAGGTGTATTAGATGAAACTTATCACCATCATGGCGTAGAGATATTTGATGGTATCTGTAATAACTTCTTACAAGAAGATGAAGACTCTATCAATCTATTAAATATTTGTTTAGTTTCAGGTTTAGGTCCTGAAGATAATTTACGCCGAGATGGAACCTTTGAGTATTATATCTCTGAACCAATTGTTGAGAATGATGCTAAGGGAGTTGCTCCATTTATTATGGCATATGTAGAAAGAATACGAAAATAAAAAGGCCAGATTAATTTTTGGCCTTTTATTTGTATTTATTCTATCATCATGTTATAATTTTACTGGTGATATTATGAAAATTACAATTGTTAAACCCCAAGGAATGTGTGGTGGCGTTGCTTCTGCTATTCGTCAAATAGAAAAAGTACTTCAAGATCCACAAACAATAAGACCCATCTACATGCTTGGTTCCTTAGTTCATAATAAGATTATTGTCAATCAATTTCAAGAACAAGGTATTATTGTATTAGATGGAAATGATAAAGAAGCTTCGTTAGAATCTATTTCTTACGGGACCATCATTTTTACTGCTCATGGGGTTAGCGATAAAATTTACCAACTAGCTACTAAAAAAAACTTAAATATCATCGATACTACCTGTTCCAATGTCTTAAAAACTCATGAAATTGTAAAAAGGAAACTCAGTGAAGGATATGATGTTTTATTTTATGGCATAAAGGGACATCCTGAAACAGAAGGAATTCTCGGTATATCTAGCAATATCCATCTGATAGATGATACTACTGAACTTCTTTCCATAAATAAAAAAACCTTATTGATTAATCAAACCACACTTCTTTATAAACAAGTGCAATCATTATATCAAAAAATAAAAGAAAAATTTCCCCTAATAGAACTAGCTGATGAAATTTGTAGTGCTACCTACCGAAGACAAAAAGCAGCCATCGAACAAACAAAAGATGTAGATCTTTGTTTAGTTGTTGGAGATACGATGAGCAATAATTGCAAATCGTTAAAACAGGTTGTTGAAAATGAAAATAAAATTAGAACCTATCTTGTTGAAACAATTGAAGATTTAAAAGCCATCAACTTTGAAAGAGTGGCTCATGTAGCAATTACTTCTGGAGCTTCAACACCAAAAGCGATAGTAAATGCAATTATTAATGAATTAAAGAACTATAAATAAAGCCATCTCCTATGAGATGGCTTCTTTATTATGCACGTAATCGTGCATCAAATTGTTTTGTTAATTCCTTTATTATTTTATTCACTTTTCCATTGATAATATCATCAGTTAGTGGTTCAAATGAAGTGAATTTCATCTTAATAGCGATTGATTTTTCATTATCACTAATCTTATTACCAACATATAAATCGAATATTTTAACTTGTTCTAACCCCTTGCGATCTGTTTTTTTAATTGTGTTGATAATATCCACTGCTAAAACATCTTTACTTACAACAATTGCAATATCACGCTCTACACTTGGAACCTTTGTAATTTGATTAAACACCGGTGTTTCTTTGCTACTGTTTAGTAATTTTTCTACTTTTATTTCCGCTACATAAACATTTTCTAAATCATTATCTTTGGCATATTTAGGATGAATCTCTCCTATAAAACCGATGTTCTTTCCATTCGCAAATATTGCTGCCGTTCTTTTTGGATGCATTTGTTCGATTTCTTTTTCTATTGGTCGATATTCGAAGGTAATATCTAGCGATCTAAATGCCGCATCAATCACACCTTTAATTACATAAAAATCAACATCTTCACTTTTTCCTTCCCACAAAGTATCTGAGAAATTATTTGCCATAACAACAGCTAATACTTCTTCTTCTTTATTGGTTTCTTGATCATAGTATATTTTACTAATTTCAAATAATGATAAGTCCTTCATTTTACGAGCAAAGTTATAGGCTGCTACTTCTAACATACTAGGAAGAAGGCCTTTTCTTAAGTTCTTTTTTTCATTGCTAATTGGATTTAAAATTGTAATTTGCTTGTTTTCTTGATTAAAGTTATAAATAAATTCATT
>JAEZSA010000156.1 GCA_023422115.1 Bacillota bacterium
CGCCTATATCCAACTTATGTTTATGAAGCGACTGCTGGAATGTATGGAATGATGACAGGAACTGCAAGTACAGGCGTTGCTTTATTAAGAGAGATTGATCCACACTTTAAGACAAAAGCAGCAGATAACCTTGTTTTAGGATCAGGAACTGCAGTTATATTTGGTGGACCCCTATTAATCATTACTGGCTTGGTATATCGTGAAGGATGGTATTGGTTATATGGATCTTTAGCGGCTTTATTAATATTTTTCTTAATTGTCTGCTACTTTCTATTTCTTTTTAAACGCAAGAAAAAGTTACAAAAGACAGAATAAAAACATTGGCTCAGTGGAAACTGAGCTTTTTTATTTTATTACAAGAATTTTGAATAGTTATAACCTTTGTATGATTGTAATTGATAAATCAATCAATTCGTGATAAAATAAAAAAGAGGATTGTGTATACAAATAGGATTATTTATGAAAAAAACAACGATGGAAGTACTTGTTTTAACAATCTTGCACATGTTGGTTGATGGTATTTGTGCGACAACGATTTATGCAAGTTTATATAAAGATGGTATCATTCTTCCGATTATTGTCTTTGTTGGTTATAATGTCTTGGCTTTTATGTTACAACCAATACTAGGGATGGTAATTGATACCCATAAAAAAGAGAAATTGTTTGTCTTGAGTTCACTATTTCTAGTAATCATTGGAGCTTTGTTGGGAAGTATTCCTTATTTGTGCCTTTTATTTCTCGGCTTAGGGAACGCTTTGTTTCATATTTCTGCTGGTAAAATAACAATTGTAAATAGTAATCAAAAATTAACCTTATTAGGAGTTTTCGTTTCATTGGGTGTGATTGGATTAACCATTGGTATGTTATATTATGAATTTTATTTTCTATTACTCATCTTGATTATTCTAACGATTTTAATGGGAGGATGCTTTTATTTCATCAATCGCCAAGAAAAAACTTTTTTATATGAAACGCAAGAAGTAGATAGCCAAATACTAACCCTGACGAAGAAAAGAATAGTCATTATTCTTGGGATCATTATGATAGTACTCTTTCGTGGAATAATCGGTAAATATACTCTATTTCATTGGGCTGATGAAGCATATTATCTTTTATTTATCGCCATTGCTACAGCTCTCGGTAAAATATTAGGAGGAATCCTCGCCGATAAAATTGGCATTACAAAGACCATATTCATAAGTGGAATTGGATCTTTGGTTTTATTACTTTTTGCCAAGAATGAAATCATTGGTGGATTATTGGGAATTTTACTATTCAATATGACAATGCCAATCACTCTTTATTTATTGTATAGAATGATGCCACGATACGAAGCCACTGCTTTTGGTTTAGCAGCGATGATTTTATTCCCTGGTTATGTGATTGGAATGTATCTCCAAACCTATCCAGTAATGTATTCTGGTATTCTTCTTGGTGCTACCATTTTAACCATACTATTTGTAATTCTATTTTCTAAAGAGGTGAATAAAAATGAGATTTCTTGATGTCATTGCTCCAAAATTTTACGAAGAAACTAGTTTTTGGTATGTTTTAATTGGTTCAGTCATTGTTTTAGTAACAGTTATTTGCTTTATTTTATTCATCATAAAAAAGAAAAGAGGTAATATAAAATGATTATTGATGTAGTTCCAGGTCCAATCATCATTGGTGTCTTAGCCCTTATTCTCTTTTTAGTTGCAGGAGTTCTTGCAATAATCTTATTGATTATTCGAGCCATTGCTAGAAAAGCGAAAAAAGCGAAAGAAAACAACCCTCATATTGAAGAATAATGAATTGGATTTATTTGTGGCTTGCCTTGTTATTAACTTTAATGTTAGAAGGCATAGTCTTTTATTTGTTTTACTATCGTGAACGATTATTCTGGGAAATATTTTGTTATGTAAATATTGCAAGCAATGTGTTACTTAATGTTATTGTGATTTTATTACGAAAAGTATTACCAGATATTCCAGCTTACTATTACATTCTTCCCCTTGAAGTGTTAGTAATCTTAGGGGAATGGAAGGGATATTTGTTGTTTTTTTCAAACAAAAGAAAGTTGTTTTTAGTAACAATGACAGCTAATGTTTTTTCGTTTGTCATTGGAATTTTAATTTTTGGTTTGTAAAGGGAAAGCGATGCGTCTTTCCTTTTTTTATAGCCAAATTAAAAAATAAATGATATAATGTTGAATGGAAACAATCAATTATGGAGGATTAAAATGAACAAAAAATTCTTGTATGATATTCTAGAAACACCATCAATATCAGGATATGAATATCCTATGCAACAAAAAGTGATTAAGCACATGGAACTGATTGCTGATAAAGTAGTTACCGATCATGTTGGTAATGTAATCAGTATTTGTAATCCCAATGCATCATTTAAAATTATGCTAGCAGCTCATGCTGATGAAATTGGATTAACTATTTCGCGAATATTAAGTGATGGGCGCTGTTTATTAGAAGAAGTGGGTTCGATTACTCCTGGTGTATATATCGGTCAACGGGTCCAAATATTAACAAAAGGAAAAATAATTTATGGAGCAATCGCAAAGAATCGTCAGATTTTTGATAAAAAAGTAGAAGTAAAAGATTTAGTCCTAGATTTAGGAGTAAGTAATCAAGAAGAAGCTCAAAACTTAGTACAAATTGGTGATTTGGTTTTGCATGATGCAACTTATCGAGTAATCAATGATCACATTTTAGCGGCTCGAGCGCTTGATGATAAGATTGGTATCTATGTAATCACGGAAGCCTTACGTCGTGCGAAAGAGAAAAAAAGTAAAAATGGAATTTATTGTGCAACCACTGTAGGAGAAGAAACAACAAAAAATGGAGCATTAATTGCTGCTAGAACTATCAATCCGCATATGGCAATTGTTGTTGATGTTGGGAGTGATACCTCTGTTTCACCCAATCTTGAAAATGGAAATTTGAATCGTCTAAATGGTGGACCTATTTTAGCAACAGGCACAACAATGAATAAAAAATTAGAAGCCTTGATTCGTGAATGTGCTTCAAAATTGGGAATATCGCTTCAGAATGAAACAGTTGTTTATCGTTCTTATACCGATGCCGATGCCATTCATACCATTAATTTAGGAGTACCAACAACTTTAATTAGTATACCACTACGAAATATGCATTCATCAGCAGAATTAGTCGATATGCGTGATGTTGAAGCAGCGATTTGCTTAATAACAGATGTTTTAGTTACCATTGACGAACATTTTAATTTTAATCCATATCAAGAATAAAAGAGGCAAGCAATGAAACTTGAGAAAAAAATAAGCATATTTTTAATTGTCTTATTCATCGGTTTTTGGTTAGTAGGATGTCAGAAAACATCGCTAGTAATTCAAGATAATCATGGTGAAGTAATCACTGCTTATGATTTAGATGTAAGCGAAGAAGTGACATTAGTAGCAATATTGATGCCGAAAGCAGAAACTGTTATGGTTACTTGGAGTAGCGAACATCCAACGATTGCAAGTGTTGATGAAAATGGTTTATTAGTAGCGTTATCACAAGGACAAACAACGATTATGGCTACTTATGCTATGGAGGATAAAGATCCAATTACAACATTATTATCGATTGAAGTATCAGGTCAGATGATGTTGGAAATTCAAAACGAAGCAGACATAGCGATTACCGATTTTGAACTGGTGATTGGAAAAGTAGAATCTCTGTCAACAACATTAAAACCAAACCACGAAAGAGTAGCAGCAACATGGACTAGTAGTGATCTATCAATCGTTTATGTTGATTCTACAGGAAAAATCACTGCGTTATCAACAGGCTCTGCCATCATTACTGCAACTTATTCTTATCATGAATATCTTGTATTAACAGAAGAAGTTGAAGTAACAACTATCAGTCAAAGTTATCAAACAGAAAAGATTAGTATTGCTGGTCGTAATGTGGTAGTGATAGGAAAAACAATCAGTTTAAGTGGAATAATATCACCAAATAGTGCTTTTGATGAAGTCACATGGACAACAAATAATGAAGATGTCGCAAGTATTACGACAGAAGGAATTTTACTTGGTAAGAGTACTGGAACAGTATTGGTAACAGCAACAGCAAAAAGCAATCCGAAAATTCAATACGTGAAGGAAATCATCGTTGTTGCAGAAGTAAATACAAGTAATATCTTGGGGGCGAATTATATTGTTGATGAAATTACGGCTTATAATGAATTACCTTATGGAGTTATTCATTCTACTAACAAAGCCTTTACCTCTACCCCATTATCTGGCGTAGATGCAGATGGTTATAGTGGAGTTACTGAAGAAATTGTTCCCGATAAGCTTTATCCACAACAAGTCAATGTTTTAGAAGTTCCCTCTTCAACAGATATTAGGATTACTACATGGGCTAATCTAGATGGAGATAAATGGGCATTAACAACTGTACGAGGTTTAATCAATAAATATGAAGAAGCCAATCCTGGTTGGAAAGTAATTGCAGCCATCAATGGTGATTTCTTCGACATTGGTGCAAATGGAAATCTACCTTATCAAACAAGTGGAGCAATGGTTTCTAATGGAGAGTTTTATAAAACAACGACGGGACAGACTGTAGGCTTTACTAATGATGGTTCTACCAACACTTTAATAGGAAATGAACCAATTACCCGTACAGCAAAGATGATACTAGCTATTTATGATGAAAACAATCAAATTGTAGAAGAATTTGATATTGATAAATATAACCAAGCACCCGGTAGCAATGAAACAAGCGTCTATTTCGCTATTTATAATAGCGATAAAGAAATTGTTAGTTTTGATTTGGATTTAACTGGGAAAAATGGTTATGTTGTTGGAGAAGCCATGAAAGCATTACCTAACAATGCTAATGATTTTTATGGCTTAGGTGTTATTTCATCTACTTCTTCGACCACCATTACCAAAGGTAACTTTGCCATTGTTACAAATAATGAAGCAGTAAATAATGCCTTAGCGGTAGGTAAGAAAATTCGTTGTCAATTTGAATATAGGGGAGCTTACGCCAATGCAACAGACATTACAGGTGGCGGTGCGACATTATTACCAGCTACCACGTCTGCAATTAATGACCGCGCACCACGAACGGTAATTGGTCAAAAAGCAGATGGTACTATTGTTATGATGGTCATTGATGGTCGTCAAGGATCAAAAGCAATGTATGGAGCAGATGCTCGTGAATTGGCAGCAATTATGACTGCCTATGGCTGTGTGGAAGCTTATAACCTTGATGGTGGTGGTTCTTCAACAATGGTTATTCGTAATGGTGATAAGTTTGTTACAACCAATTCTCCATCAGATGGAAAAGAACGAAGCGATGCCAACTGTATTCTCGTTGTTGTTCGTGATCCAATTATTACCTATGAAGTAAAAGAAACCACACAAACATCAGTAACATTAGATATCAATGTTACCGATAGTATGGGAAAAGACATCAGTGAAGTGCTTGTGAAGTTCAACCACGAATTTTATGTAGTAAACAATCATAGTGTTGTGTTAGAAAATTTAGTTCATAATACACAATATTCCTTTGATATCTATTATCAAACAAGCAAACAGGAACTACGCCGATCCCTTACTTCTGGATCATTTAAAACATTAAAGAATATGCCAGAATACTATACCTTTGTTGTTGAAGAGACAGATGAAGCATATGAATTTTATATTTATTATCGCGATGATGATGGTGCTAGTACGCTACCAACTGCAACACTTCGTTGTAATGGAT
>JAEZSA010000031.1 GCA_023422115.1 Bacillota bacterium
ATTCCCACTTAGCAATCCTATCAAAACAAAAAAATAGGAGCGTTGACTTTGTCAACGCTCTGAAGAAATATTCTTTTTCTATTTTATTTCTTCTTTTTTATTTCTATCAATTTTTTATTTTTCTTGGAATAGAAATTGAGACCTTTGTTCCTTTGGGTTCGTTATGATTAATAACTATTTTACCCATGTGCTCTTCAACAATCGTTTTTGCAATGGCAAGTCCAAGTCCATTTCCACCTGTTTCACGACTGCGTGCTTTATCTTCACGATAAAATCGCTCGAAAATATGTTTCTTTGTCTCTTCACTAATTCCAATTCCAGTATCAGTAATTTCTAAATAGAAATCGTTGTTTGTCGTCTCTAGTGAAATTGTAATTTTATCTTTTTCATTGGTATAACATAAAGCATTATCAAGAATAATAATTAATAATTGTGTTATTTTGCTACGATCAATCAAAGCTTTTACTTCATGTAATTGTAATATGAATTCTTTTTCTTGTAGTTCGGCTGTTTCACGGAAAATTTCAGAAGTTTCTTTTACTATTTGTGTAACATCACATAATTCTAAATTAATTTTACTGCGATAATTATCACTTTTCGCTAATTGTAACAAATCCGTTGTTAATTTATTTAATCTTGAAACTTCTCTTAACGATACAGCAATATCTTCAGAAACATCATAAACAGTGAGATCTGATTTGGTAAGGGTATTTTCCAGTTTACTTTGTACAATCGCCAAAGGAGTTCTTAGTTCATGAGAAGCGTCACTGACAAATGCCATTTGTTTATTCAAGGTTTCAATAATTGGACGCATCGCAGTAATACTTAGAATAATACTGGCAATAGCACCTGACAAAATCATAAGAATAGCAGAAAGAATGTATATTCTTACAACTTCATTGCGAGAATTTACTTCTCCATTGACCATCACCAATACTTTTGCATATTTTACTAAAGGAACATTTTCATTGTACATCGAAAATCCACGAGTAATAAAAATATATTCCTCTGTTTCATTTGTAACAGTCTCAAATTCTACATAGTTGTCTAAATTATTGATATCAATAGTAAAAATATCGTTTTGCTCAGCAATAGCAACAGCATTGATATATTCATTCCACAAATCCGGATTATAGTAATCTTCGAATCCCATCATTCCTTCATTAATTCTTGAAAATCGATCATAGCCCTCAATAATATAAGATAATAGATTACTGGAGTAATATCGAAATACTTGATCATTTGTATAGAAAATCATCATGATTCTAGCATTATTATTATTTCTTACGATCAAGCGATCATTCTCGGCAGAATATTCAAGTGTTTCTTTGATATTTTCTTCTGCCACAATAATATCTTTTTTAATATCATTAAAGAAAGTATTGTTGATCGAAGAAACAGCTAATACTCCTAGTAAGATAAAGATAGCAAAAAAAGCAATCAAGTTAAATAAGATGAGTTCACTATATTGCCTTTTAATAAAATCTTTTGCGAAATTATTCTTCTTTTTCACTCCACATATAACCTACATTTCTTAAAGTTTTTAAATAGCCATTATAATCATATTCTTTGAGTATTTTCCTCAAATTAGATACATACACCTCAACAACACTCCAAATAGTATCAGAATCAAATCCCCATACACGATTAAACAATTGCTCTTTCGGAATAATGATTTCTTTATTGCGGACCAAATATTCTAAAATATCATACATTTTCCCCAATACATCAATTTTTTTACCATTGATACTAATTGTTTTATGAATGACATCAAATTTCATATCTTTAAAGACGAGCTGTAATCCTTGAAAATTGTTATTATAACGACGAAGTAAGGCTTCTGTTCTAGCTAATAACTCATCACGATAAAATGGCTTTGTGATGTAGTCATCTGCTCCTAAGCGTAATCCCTTAACCTTGTCGTCAACACTGTCGCGTGCAGTCAAGATAAGAACTGGACAATTACTGAATTCTCTAATTTTACCTAGTACAGTAAATCCATCTACATAGGGAAGCATAATATCAAGAATAATCAAATCATAGATGTCTTGTCCTGCTTGAAAAAGGGCTTCTTCTCCATCATAAACAGCATCCACTTCTGCTAAGTTTCTCAACATCTCACAAATGCTCTTATTTAAATTAGGATCATCTTCGACGACTAATATCTTCATGTTATTCACCTCTAGTCTTATTATACTTCATTTTCTTAATTTATTCTTAAATTTTTTTAAAGATTGAATGGTTCAATCATTTTCTAAATCTTTAAGCAAGAAAAAAAGGCAAGTAGAGAAATACTTGCCCATAATAATTAACGTTTTGAGAATTGTGGTGCTCTACGTGCGCCTTTAAGACCGTATTTCTTACGTTCTTTAGCACGAGGATCACGAGTAACCATGCCTGCTTTCTTAAGAACAGGTCTGAAATCTTCATTTACTTCCATTAATGCTCTTGTGATTCCATGACGAATCGCTCCAGCTTGACCAACGATACCACCGCCATCAACATTTACAAATACATCATAACTACTTGCTGTATTTGTTAAGTTTAATGGTTGTAATACATCTAGTCTAACTGCTGCAGATGGAATATAATCAGTGAATTCACGTTTGTTAATTGTAATTTTACCACTACCAGGAATTAAACGAACACGAGCAACAGAGCTTTTACGTCTTCCTGTACCATAATATTGTACTTGTGCCATATTGATTTACCTCCTAGCCTTTCAAATGATAAACTTCAGGTTTTTGTGCTTGATGTGGATGTTCAGGCCCAACATAAACATAAAGTTTTCTATACATATCATCACCTAATTTTGTTTTAGGTAACATTCCTCTGATTGATTCTTCAAGAACTTTTTGTGGTTGAAGTTCAAGCATTCTCTCAGCACTTCTACTTTTTAAACCACCAGGATATCCTGAATGGCGATAATACATCTTGTCTGCTAATTTATTTCCTGTTAAGGCTACTTTTTCAGCATTAACAATAATAACATAATCTCCACAATCAACGTGTGGTGTAAAAGTAGGCTTGTGTTTACCTCTAAGTAGTGTTGCTACTTCAGTAGACAAACGGCCTAATACTAAATTTTCAGCATCAACAACAAACCATTTTCTTTCGATAGTTTGTTCATTTGCCATATAACTTTTGCTCATATTTTCCTCCTATTTTTTTCATTAAATAATCAAATCGTGGTCATTTGATTTTAGAGGGCTTCTTTATTGTGGGAAATAAAAATATACCTCACATATAATACTATATAGTTGTTTTTTTGTCAAGAAAATTATTGCTTTTTTGATAAATGAAACTCTATTTTGTTATTAAAGACGGGGGAAAATGCTGCTTTTTTATTTTCCTCTAATGTTCTTATAATCTACATAAAAAAAGTAGAATTAGCATTAATCCTACTTTATTTTTTTCATATTTTTATGGTTGCATTGCACCAAATAAAACTAGCCATGCAAGAATCGATTTTGCAACTAAACTTAAAACGATATATGTTCTTTCACCATATAGGTAATCTTTCCATTTACCAACTTTTAAGTATTGGGCAACCATGTTGAATGGGAATGCATTGAAAGCAAAGAAGTAAGAAGCTAAAATCGCCCAAGCAAACCATGGTGCATCAGCAACTTCTCCTGAGCCAAAAATATAAAGGCCAATAACAACCCAAGGTGTGATACCTGCAATGGAACCAAATACAAATGGACCCCATTTCACTTTTCCTTTTTCAAATCCAGAATTCATTTGTTCCATTATAAGACCAAACAAGTTCATGGTTGCATTCACAACAAAGATCAGTAATAATGATGCAATATCAACTACTCCAAATAACACAGATGTTAGTACAATCATAATCGATGAACTCAATGCATATTCATACCAACGGAATCGATTAATTCCTTTCTTTAAATCTTCTGTATACACATGAAATAATTTTTCAGGAACAGAAATAATAAAGTGAGCCAATGCAGATAGAAATAAAAACACGGCAACAAGAATACCAAATGGTAAAACGAATAAATCTCTTCCTTGTAATACCAATCCTTCACCAACAACAAATGTTAAGAAATTTTGTACAATAGTAGGTTGAAATGCTTCAATCTTGTCAATAACAAAGTATGCTAGAAAAACCATAGCAATTCCTTGTATTAGATGAAACCCTCCCATAATTAAATTAAAACGACGTAATTTTTGAAACGCATTTTCCATATAAATCCCCCTTATGCTATTATTATATTAAAACTAAAAATATTTTCAAATGTTTTGCTCTTAATTAATACATGAAAATTTTTCATTTTTGAATTTTCGTCGTTTAAATATTATTTTTTCAATTTATTATATTTTTTACTATTATCTTTTGCGAGAGAAACGGGATATTTTTTTGCGTTCTTTTCCATTTTTTTAAGGATAATTTCCTCTATATTTAAATGATATTTTTCTGCAATTTGAATGCTATAAACAAAAACATCAGCCAATTCTTCAGCCAATCGTTCTATGCTTTCTACTTCATCAGACCATTGATACAGTTCTAATAATTCACTGGCTTCTAAAACCAGTGATTTTGCAAGATTACTCCCTGTGTGAAATTGATCCCAATTTCGCTCTGTCACAAATTGATTAATTAATGCGATTATTTTCTCATTCATAGTTAACTCCTTTTGATGTCATTATATCATTTTATCGAAAAATAGCCACTAAAAAGTGACTATTTATTAAGCAATAGCATTTCGATTAAATAATCCATAAATCTGTTTTACTCCTGTATAAGTAATAAAACACTGAGGATCAATTTGCCTTGCAATATTCTTATATTCTTCTGCCTCATAACTCGATACAACTGTATCTAGAACATATTTTGTTTTGTTTGTAAAGCCACCAACAGCAGTATAAATTGTGATACCATGGTTAAATTTACCTATCAGTGCTTCGCGCATACGATTTTTCTCTTCGGTGATGATACTAACCTTCATATATTTATAGATTGTATGCACCTTATCTAGTACTAGAATACCAATAATTAGACGAATAATTGTATAAATAGAAGTTTCAATTGTTCCAACAAAGCCTGATGCCAATATGATGGCTAAATCTACACTAAGAGAAAATTTTGCAAACGAAATGTTTTTTTTGAATGAAACATATTGACTAATGATGTCCATTCCTCCCGTAGAAGATCCAACCCGAAGAGCAATTCCACAGCCCAGTCCAGTAAGTAGACCTCCAAGAACAGAAAGTAATAATTTATCCTCTGCTAAACCAACAAATGGATCTACACCAAAGTTTGTCTTTAAATATTCTAATAAAGCAATAAACACTGTCTGCATTACAATAGAACCAATACTTAGCAATGCAAATCGTTTACTAACACCCTTATAACCAATTAAAAATAAAGGCACGTTTAAAATAGCAATGAAGATACTTTTAAATCCTGTTATTTGTCTCCCTGTCATTTTTATCATAATTGTTTCAATGATTTGAGAAATACCCGTAACTCCACCAGCATAAAATGAACCAAGGTCTAAAATCCAAACAATCGCGATACAATAAATTAAAGTACCGACTAGCATTCCAGAAACAACAGAAACATTACGCTTTTTGAAAAAATTAATAATGTTGTTCATAAATCTACCTTCTAGCTTATTTTTGCAAAGTTGTTTTCTTTTATAACTTGTAATACTTCTAAGCTATCCTTAGAAC
>JAEZSA010000070.1 GCA_023422115.1 Bacillota bacterium
AACAGGATGTTGCGTTTATAAATAACACCACTGGCTGTTGAAACGATAACTTCATTCCCTGCAGTATCCAAATTATAAGTGCTTACACCAATTAAAGAAGAAAGGCCTTTGGCTATAATTGGTGAGAATATCGTTGATAGTGAACCAACATCAATGGTTTCAGTTGATTCTTTGATTTGATTATTAATGTTGTTTTCAACAACTTCCTTTTGAACAATAATATTAATTTCTTGGGAAATCGTTTCATCATTTTTTGATGTTGCTATCACTCGTGTGATTCCAGCTTTGATTCCTAATAGTACACCATTTTCATCTATGGTTGCTATTTCTGGTTCCGTTACAGACCAAACAACGGTTTGATCATAGTCACTTGGAGTAATCATTGAAACAAGCGTTGTGCTTTTTCCAACAAGAATAGTTTGTGAGCCTTGAATTGTAATTTTCGGATCGCAAGGGGCAATGACAATTGCTATTTTTTTCACAATCTTATTGGATGTAGCATCCCGTGCAACAATATAAGCTAGGCCATCATCAAGCGTAATCACTTTCTCATCGTTCATCAACAATAAATCAGGAGTTTCAACTTCCCAATAAATTTTTTCGTTGTTGATGGTGGTCATAAGATTTAAGTTTTCTCCTATTTCTAAATAGAGTATCTCATCAGATTCATTGATCAAAGAACCTGTATTGGTTAATTGACATCCAGAGACAAGCATTAAAAAAAAGAATAGTAAAATAATTGCTATTTTTTTGATACAAATCACTCCTTTTAAAATCAGTATATATTATATCATAAAATCTTAATATTTTCTTAAAACCTTTATTTAATGACAAAAAAAAGATTGTTTGTTATAATATAGAGGGGAGGTGATTGTATGAAAATTGGTGTATATCAATTGACGGCCAATAATCACCAACAAAACTTAGTCGAAGATAGGAGTAATTCATTCTTGAAAAAGATTGAACAAAACTCAACTATTCAATTTTGTGCAATCGAAGAGAATGGATTTTCCCAGTATAAATTCAACGTAATATTTGTGAGAACTGGAGGAACAGAGGCCTTATTTTTAAGCATATATCAAAGATTACAAGGACCTTTTTATCTATTAACAACAGGGGAATTTAATTCTTTAGCTGCTTCTATGGAAATTCTAGCCTTTTTGAAGCAAAAACAAGAACACGCAGAAATCATTCATGGGAATGAACAATTCATTGTTCAAAGACTGGAAAAGTTATATTGGGATAGAGCAAATTATACCGAAATAATTAAAGCAAAACTAGGAGTTATCGGTAAACCGAGCGATTGGCTGATATCTAGTTTGGTAGACTATGAAGTAATAAAAAGAAAAATGGGGATATCATTGATTGATATTGAATTATCAGAACTTTTAGAAAACATGGATCAAGCGGAGATTCCAACAAATCCGAAGATAAATCAAATATTACAAAACAAATTTGATGAGAATACCTTAGTAAAAGCGTTAAAACTATATCAAGGGCTGCGAATGATTATTGATAAATATGAATTATCAGGACTGACCATACGATGCTTTGATTTGTTATCCTCGATACAAAATACTAGTTGTCTGGGGTTAGCACTTTTAAATAGTGATGGATTTATTGGTACTTGTGAAGGAGATATTCCGGCTATGCTTAGCATGTATATTCTTCGTGAAATTACAGGTTCATCGGGATTCCAAGCAAATCCAGTTCAAATTGATCATGATAATAATGAGATTATTTTTGCTCATTGTACATTGCCATTATCGATGACAAAGAAGTACACCCTTATGTCTCATTTTGAATCTGGAATGGGAGTGGCAATCAAAGGAGTATTACCGGAAACAACAGTCACCATCTTTAAGATTGCCCATGATTTACAAAAATGTTTTGTTTCAAGGGGAGTTATATTAGAAAATTTAAACCATACTAATTTGTGTCGAACACAGATTAGAATTAAAATGGAAAAAGATGTTTCCTATTTTCTTACTGAACCTTTAGGAAATCATCACATTATTGTTCTTGGAGATTATGTTAATCTTTTAGAGAAATATTTTATGGAATTATAGGAGAATTAGATGCAAGAAATGAAAAAACAATTTGTAAGTATTTGCCAGGGAGCAAAATTAGTGGGTGCTAATTTTGTTATTGTTAGAGAAGATGAGATTGTGAATCAATTTACCTATGGGTGGCAATCACTAGCACAGAAAAAGGAAACCAGCGAGAGGACAATATATAGAATCGCTTCTATTTCAAAAACAGTAGGAGCCATTGCTTTAATGCAACTTGTTGAAGCGGGAAAAATGGATTTAGAAAAAGATATTAGTGATTATTTCGGTTTTTTAATTAGGAATCCCAAATATCCCAATGATCCTATTACAGTAAAAATGTTAACATTGCAAACATCGAGTATTATCGATGGGTATGATGATGAGAATCCTCTTTATGATAATATTAAAAAAGGATATAACGGAATTAATGGAACCAATTTAGAAGTTAGTGTAAAAGATTTGTTAGTTGCTAATGAGGGACCTTATTATACGCCATTAACTTTTTCTGATTATAAACCAGGGACAAGATTTATCTATTCAAATTTTGGTTGTGGTTTAATGGCTTGTCTAATTGAAATTGCCAGTAAAGAATATTATAACGATTATATGGAAAATCATATTTTTAAACCACTACAACTAGATGCTAGTTTTATTGCGCGTCATATTAAACATCCCGAATTGATTGCGGATTTATACTATCCCAAAAAAGATAGCGAGGAAGGATATGAGATTGCTCGAACAGCAGAACGATTCGTTAGTGGAGGGTATTCTCAATTTCCATTAGGGGAAAATTTTCGCGGCCCTGCTGGGGGATTATTCATTAGTATGCTCGACTTATCAACAATTATGAGGATGTTTTTAAATGGTGGCATTGTCAATAATGTGAGAATATTAAAAAAAGAAACGGTTGATTATATGATTCAACAACATTGGTTTGGTAATGGTGATGATGGAAGTTATCGTGCGAAAGGAATTCAAATGAAAGTTCT
>JAEZSA010000164.1 GCA_023422115.1 Bacillota bacterium
AATTTTATAATACAAAAAGAATACAAGCAAAATTAAAGAGCTTAACTCCATTAGAATATAGGAGTCAAGCTCTTATCGCTTAATTTTTTTTATTTTTATTACTGTCTACTTGACAGATATCAGTTCACTGACGGGGGTTTTGTGAACAAATTGCTCGATGACAAGAATTGTGTTATACTAATAATGGGAACTAGGAGGACAGTATGAAAATAGCAAAGATATCGGTCAGAAATTTTAAAAGCTTTCATAATCAGGAAATCTGCTTTCACAATTTTTCTATATTAGTGGGTGGAAATGCTAGTGGAAAATCAAATATCATTAGTTTGTTTAAATTTATTTCTAATTTAATGAAGTTTGGGCTTGATGAAGCTATTTCCAGAATAGGAGGTATTGACTCTTTTGTTAATACAGCAATCGGATGTAAGGAAACAACTCGATTACGCTATGACATCGATTTTCATGATCACGAGATCATAACAAAAAAGAAAGAGGATAGTCTAACCTATTTACAAGTAGAGCAAGTACTATTTGAACTAGAAATCAAAAGTGGTGAAAATAATCTTGATTACTCTGTAGTAAACGACGAGTTAACCATCAAATACCTTTGCTATGATACGCAAAGAAGGCAAAGAGGCTTTTTCACCATAACCATAAGAAAAAATAATGAGATTGATAGCAAGGTGTGCTTTCAAGCTAACTTGGAGGAAACTAGTGAAGAAATTAAAACTAGTATCCAAGAGGATCAATGTTTCTTACAAGAGTATGTCACCTATTTTTTAAGAATTCTACATAGTAGCAATGATGTTACAATAAAAAGTTTACAATTTATGATTCCTGAATTTGTTGACTGCAATAGTTTTGTGAAGATTTATGACTTTAACCCAAAAGAATTAAAGAAACCATCGCAATTAACTTCCTTTAAGTCGCTTGATGAACAGGGATTAAATCTAGCTAACCTTCTTTATAGTATTACAAAACGACCCAATGAAGAAGAAAAATTACTTAATATCCTTGTTGATACGCTTCCTTTTATCAAAAAAATTGATTTTGAAATAGGAAGTGATAAATCAGTATCGTATGTAGTTCAAGAAACCTATAGCAATCGTCTTTTAAATGCTAGTAATCTATCTGATGGTACGGTTGTTATGCTAACCATTATTGTTGCTCTATATTTTGATGAGCTAACGGGAATCATTGCTTTAGAAGAACCAGAACGAAGTCTACATCCAAAGCTATTAAGAAAGCTATTAGAAATGGTAAAGGAAGTTTCCTTAGAACGCCAAGTTATCATTACCACACACAACCCCGAATTATTAAAACATAGTCCACTCGAAGCAATTATTTTTGCGAAGAGACAACAAGATGGATTCACGACCATAATCTACCCTGATAGCAGTGAAAATGTAAAAGTATTCTTAGAAAACGAACTAGGAATTGATGATTTGTTCATTCAAGATTTGTTGGGTGATTAGTATGTTATATGTATTTGTTGAAGGACAAGATGATGAACGTTTTTTTCGTCACTATTATCATTATTCTGATAAGTTGAGGATTATTGAGTATTCTCACACCAAAAAAGAAAAGGTACAAAAATTTATCAGAAGTATCAACTTATTACCATCTGCGGATTATATTTTTATTACGGATGCAGATTATTGCCAAGTAATGGAAAAATTAGATACCATTTATGAACGATATGGAATTCCTAACAAGAAAAAAATTGTTGTTTGTCAAATGGAAATTGAAAGTTGGTATTTAGCAGGATTAACAGAACAATCAAAGCAAGAGTTAGGAATCAAAGAGACCTATAATCGTACTGATTATCTAGTAAAGGAAGACTTTAATGCGATGATTCCATACGGATTCCGGCGATATCAATTTATGTTAGAAATTTTAAAGCATTATGATAAGATAGAAGGAACGAAAAAGAATGATACCTTCAATTACTTTTACATGCATTTTAATAATCTTTTAGAAGATAGAAAAAAAGACTTGACTCTACCATTACAGGAGACTGTAGACTAATATTGATGTGAGGAGATTAGTATGATTAAGATTGGTGATTTTTCCAAATTAGCACGAGTGAGTATTAAAGCGTTGCGATATTATGATGAGATGGGATTATTGAAGCCTATTTATATCGATAGAGATACTTCATATCGTTACTATAAAACAGAACAATTGTATGAATTATCAAAGATTATCGTTTTAAAACAGCTTGGTGTTCCTCTTAGCGATATTAAAGCAATGCTTTTAGGGAAAAGCTTAGCTTTAATTTTAGAAAAAAGAAAACAATCAGCCACTCTAGAATTGGAAAGCATCAAACAACAAATCACTCACATTAATTATTTGTTGAAGGAGAAGAATAAAACAATGAATTATCAAACAGTATTAAAAGATGTACCAGAATGTATCGTTTATTATCGCTCTAAAAAAATTAAAAACTATGCTGCCATTACCCCATTCATTATTGAGACAGAAAAAGAATTTGCACTTCACAATCCATTATTAAAAAAAGTTGAACCCAATTATTGTTATATGGTTTATTTGGATGAAGAATATAAAGAATCGGATATTACCGTTGAGTATGCAGAAGCAGTAGAAAAAATAGGAACAGAAAGTAAAAACGTAAAATTCAAAGTAGTACCAACAGCAACTATCGCTAGTGTATTACATAAAGGAAGTTATTTAAATTTGGGTGATGCTTATGCGTATATTACAAATTGGATTAAAGAAAATAATTACCAATTTGCTGGGAAACCTAGAGAACGATATATCGATGGTATGTGGAACAAAAACAAAGAAGAAGATTGGTTAACAGAGATTCAAATTCCTGTTATAAAAAGAAAAGAGTAAAAAAAGGTCTAGCAA
>JAEZSA010000198.1 GCA_023422115.1 Bacillota bacterium
GGTGTTGAACCGCAAACAGAAACTGTTTGGCGACAAGCAACGGAATATAAAGTTCCACGAATTGTTTTCATCAATAAAATGGATAAAACTGGAGCAGATTTCAATTTTTCAACTCAAAGTTTACACAAGAGATTGGGAGCGAATGCTCATCCAATCACGATTCCTATTGGAGCCGAAACGGATTTTGATGGAATTGTTGATCTTGTTACCATGAAAGCTTATCACTATTTAGGTGATGAACATGAAGACAACGTAGAAATAGAAATTCCAGACTATTTAATGGTAGAAGTTAATAATCGTCGAGAAGAATTAATTTCCGCTGTCGCAGATTTTGATGATGAGTTAATGATGAAGTATTTAGAAGGCGAAGAAATATCAGTAGATGATTTAAAAAAAGCAATTCGAAAAGCCACACTAACGGTTGATTTCTTTCCAGTAATGTGTGGAACAGCTTTTAAAAACAAAGGCTTAAAATTAGTGATTGATGCGGTTGTTGATTACTTACCTTCTCCGATTGATGTTCCTCATATTGTGGGAAAAAATCAAAAAGGAGAAGAAATGGAAGTAAAATCAACAGATGAACAACCTTTTGCAGCTCTAGCATTTAAAGTTATGACAGACCCTTTTGTAGGTAAGTTAACTTTCTTTAGAGTTTATTCAGGTGTTCTTGAATCCGGTTCTTATGTTTATAATCCTGAGAAGGATAAAAAAGAAAGAGTTGGCCGTATTTTAATTATGCATGCCAATGATCGTACTGATATTGATGAAGTTCATGCTGGTGATATAGCTGCTGCTGTCGGTCTAAAAGTAACGACAACTGGTGATACTATTTGTGATCCAAAACGCATTGTTGTTTTAGAATCAATGGTTTTTCCAGAACCAGTTATTAGCGTAGCAATAGAACCAAAAACAAAAGTGGATCAAGATAAGATGGGCACAGCTTTACAAAAGCTTGCTGAAGAAGATCCAACATTTAAAACTTATACAAATAGCGAAACAGGACAAACAATCATTTCTGGTATGGGAGAACTACACTTAGAGATTATTGTCGATCGTATGAAACGAGAATTTAGAGTGGAAGCCAATGTTGGTCAACCACAAGTATCTTATCGTGAAACAATCAAACGATCAGCTGAAATTCAAGGAAAATTTGTTCGTCAAAGTGGAGGTCATGGCCAATATGGAGATGTTAAAATCAGATTTGAACCCAATCCTGGTAAAGGATATGAATTCGTTGATGCTGTTGTTGGTGGAGTTGTTCCAAAAGAATATATAAACTCTATCAATAAAGGTTTAGAAGCTTCTTTACAAAATGGTAATTTAGCAGGATATCCAACAATTGATATAAAAGCAACTTTATTTGATGGATCTTATCATGAAGTTGACTCCAGTCAAATTGCATTTGAGATTGCTGCAAGTTATGCATTTAAAAATAGTAAAGAAAAATGTGAACCCGTATTACTAGAACCAATTATGTCTGTAGAAGTAGAAGTACCAGATGAATACTTAGGAAATGTAATTGGAGAATTAATTAGTAAACGAGGACGAATTGAAGGCCAAGAAGCTCATGCTCGTTTTCAAAGAGTAAAAGCTTTAGTACCTCTAGCCAATATGTTTGGCTATGCAACCTCTTTGCGTAGTAATACTCAGGGAAGAGGTAATTATACAATGCACTTTTCATGTTATGAGGAGTGTCCGAAATCGATTGCTGCTGAAGTAATCAAAAAGCGTAATGGCTAGTAAATAATGCTTGCAATTACAAGACAAATATTATAAAATATATATAGAAAAAACTTAGGAGGAAATTTTATAATGGCAAAAGCTAAATTTGAACGTACAAAACCACACGTAAATATTGGTACCATCGGCCATGTAGACCATGGTAAAACAACTTTAACATCAGCTATTACTCGAATTTTAGCAAAAGAAGGGCTATCAAAGGTTATGGCATATGATCAAATCGATGGTGCTCCAGAAGAAAAAGCTCGTGGTATAACTATTAATACTGCTCACGTAGAATATGAAACAAAGGCTCGTCACTATGCTCATGTTGACTGTCCAGGACATGCCGATTATGTTAAGAACATGATTACTGGTGCTGCTCAAATGGATGGCGCTATCTTAGTTGTTGCTGCAACTGATGGACCTATGGCACAAACTCGTGAACATATCTTATTAAGCCGTCAAGTAGGTGTTCCTCGTCTTATCGTTTTCATGAATAAATGTGATATGGTAGATGATGAAGAATTATTAGATTTAGTAGAAATGGAAATCCGTGATCTATTAACTGAATATGAATTCCCAGGTGATGACATTCCAGTTATTAGAGGATCAGCATTAAAAGCTATGGAAGGCGATGCAGATGCTGAAAAAGCAATCGTTACTTTAATGAACGCTGTTGATGAATATATTCCAAACCCAGTTCGTGAAAACGACAAACCTTTCTTAATGCCAGTTGAAGATGTATTTACAATCACTGGTCGTGGAACTGTTGCAACTGGTAGAGTTGAACGTGGACAAGTTCGCGTTGGTGATCAAGTTGAAATCGTTGGTATTCATCCAACTGTAACTACTGTAGTAACTGGTGTTGAAATGTTTAGAAAGTTATTGGATTATGCAGAAGCTGGCGACAACATTGGTACATTGCTTCGTGGTATTACTCGTGAAACTGTTCAACGTGGACAAGTTCTTGCAAAACCAAAATCTGTTACTCCACATACTGAATTTGAAGCACAAGTATACGTATTAAGTAAAGAAGAAGGTGGTCGTCATACTCCATTCTTCTCAAATTACCGTCCTCAATTCTATTTCCGTACAACAGACGTAACTGGTGTTATTGAACTTAAAGCTGGTACAGAAATGATTATGCCTGGTGATAACGCTGAATTAAAAGTTACTTTAATTCACCCAATCGCTATCGAATTAGGAACTAAGTTCTCTATTCGTGAAGGTGGACGTACAGTTGGTGCTGGTAACGTTATTAAAATCATTAAATAAAATATTAAAAATAAGTCTTGTATTTAAATATAAGACTTTTTTATTTGCTAAATAAGTATTTTTGTGACTTTATCACATACAATCCTAAAAACAAGGACTATAATGAATTATATAATAAAATAAAAGTGGAGGTTAGTTTGATGGTTAAAAAAACAGTCATTATCGGTGGTGCTGCTGGAGGTGCAACAACTGCAGCAAGACTTCGTCGTCGTGATGAAAATATGGAAATCGTTATATTGGAAAAAGGAGAATATATTTCCTATGCAAATTGTGGATTGCCATATTATATTGGAGGAGTAATTCAAAATCGCGAGTCATTGTTGCTGCAAACACCTAAAAAAATGGAAGATAATTTTAAAATAAAAGTAAAAACTTCATCAGAAGTAATTTCCATTGATCGCAGTAAAAAAGAAGTAACTGTGATAAATAGGAAAGAGGGAACTACATTTACGGAAACCTATGATAAATTAGTCATTGCAACCGGCTCTACTCCGATTAAACCCAATATTCCCGGGATTCAACAACCTAATATTTTTACTCTTTGGAATATTCCTGATACGGATCAGATTAAGGCTTATGTTACTAACAATGGAGTTAAAAAAGTAGCGGTAATAGGTGGAGGTTTCATAGGCTTAGAGATGGCAGAAAATCTTCATCATCTTGGTTTACAAGTGAGTATTATAGAAATGCAAAATCAAGTAATGGCTCCAGTAGATTTTGAAATGGCACAATTATTACATGAAAATATCACTACTAATGGGGTTTCTCTAATTTTAAATGATGGCGTTAAGGAATTTAAACAAGCCAATAACCAAACAGAAATTATTTTGAATAGTGGTAGAACAATCCCAACCGATATGGTAATTCTCTCTATAGGAATTAGACCCAATAGTCAATTGGCAAAAGATGCCAATCTAGCATTAAATCAACGAGGTGGAATAGTTGTTAATGAGTATTTAGAAACAAGTGATTCCGATATTTATGCTGCAGGTGATGCAATAGAAATAGATCACTTCCTTACAAAAACAAAAACAATGGTTCCTCTTGCTGGTCCAGCTAACAAACAAGCAAGAATAATAGCAGACAACATTGTTGGAGACAAAGTAGTCTATCGTGGTTCTATAGGAACTTCTGTAGCCAAGGTATTTGATTTGGATGTTGCTTCTGTAGGAATCAATGAGAAAACATTACTTTCTCAAGGGAAAAGAAAAGGCATAGATTATTACGCTATTAAAATCAGCCAAAAATCACATGCTGGGTATTATCCTGGAGCAACAACGATGGTTTTGAAAATGTTATTTACCAGCGAAGGTTCTATTTTAGGAGCACAAATTGTAGGTCAAGAGGGTGTAGATAAGCGAATAGACACTCTAGCAACTGCGATTAGATTAAAGGGAACAATCTTTGATTTACAAGAACTAGAGTTTTCTTATGCTCCACCATTTTCAAGCGCTAAAGATCCTGTGAATATGCTTGGTTATGTCGCTGAAAATGTTTTGAAAAAGTTAGTTCGATTTGTTGAGGTACAAGAATTTGATGAAATTATCCATGATGAAACCAAAAAGAAAGAATATATTCTACTTGATATCAGAGAAATAGCAGAAAGACTAGTATATACCATCCCTGGAACTTATCATATTCCTCAAGGAGAAGTAAGAACTCGTTTACAGGAACTGGATAAAAATAAAAAAATAATTGTATTTTGTGCTGTCGGCGTTCGTTCTTATAATATTGCTAGAGCATTAACAGAACTTGGATATGATGCTTATGTGTTAATAGTCGGAACAGGTTTTTATCGCTCGATGCATTATCAAGAAGAAAACAAAAACCAGGTAGAAGAAGTAGAATTAAATGACAAGGAGAAAGATGTTGTGATTGTAGATAAAGCAGTACAAATTTTAGATTGTTGTGGAATGCAATGTCCAGGACCAATTATGAAGGTCAATGAAACGATAAAAACAATGAAAGATGGAGAAGTACTTCAGGTTTCTGCTACGGATATGGGATTTGCTCGTGATGTTGAAGCATGGTGCCATCGTACTAATAACACTTTTATTCGTTCAGAAAAGAAAGATAAAATGATTGTAGCCTTGATTAAAAAAGGAACAGAGAGTAAAACTATGATGGCTCAATCAGAACCATTGCCACAAGGAAAGACTATTATTGTTTTTGATGGAGAATTAGATAAAGCCATCGCTTCTTTCATTATTGCTAATGGAGCAGCTGCAATGGGACGTAAGGTAACCATGTTCTTTACCTTCTGGGGATTGAACTTATTAAGAAAACCAAAAAAACAAAAAGTAAAAAAACCGTTTATGGACCGTATGTTTGGTATGATGATGCCACGCGGAGTCAATAAAGCAAAATTATCGAAGATGAATATGGCCGGTTTAGGAGCAAAAATGATTAAGGGCGTTATGAAAAAGAAGAATGTTTCTTCTTTAGAAGAATTAATGCAACAGGCAATAGCAAATGGAGTAAAGCTTATTGCTTGTACAATGTCAATGGATATCATGGGGATAAAACGTGAAGAATTAATTGATGGTATCGAATATGCAGGTGTAGCAACTTATTTAGGCGATGCTGAAGAATCCAATGTAAACTTATTCATCTAGATTAAAAAGGGGTCTGTAAAGAATTCTGTTGATAGATAAAATATTTTGGTCTCTTTACAGACGATAAATCGTCCCTGTCAAGAATTCTGTTGATGGATTCCTGTCAAAAATTCTGTTGAAGAAAAATAAAGTCTATGCAAATCACAGTTGTGATAAAAGCATAGACTTTTTTTGCCAGATTCTTACATTTTTAGTATTTATTATTTCTTTTCTTAGGAGTATTTAATATAGTTACATTATGATTTATAACATAAATGCATCTATTTCTAAATCTCCAAAAATTAGAATAGCCATTTCCATTTACATTTATCTTTTCTAGGATAGCATTTAATCCTTCAATAGCTCCCGAAGACAATCTTCTTGGAACTGGATGTTCATCCATTCTTTTAGGTTTTGATAAAGCATCGGGAATAGTAATAAAAGAATTAATGATGTACTCTTTCCAAGTAGATAATGTCTTTGCAACTTCAAAGAAGACTGATAGATTAGAGCCATAAAAATCATCAATCAATGTCTCTAATTCATCCTCACAATTAGAAATAATAGCAGTCTTATTAAACTCCCTATATCTTGCTGTTAACGAGTATGCTTTTTGTAATCTTTCGTCAATATCGAGCATATACTTCATTAAACTGTGTTTATCAACCCACATGCCTAGTTTTCGATTATAAAATCTTTTGTCTGTTATTTTATCGAACTCAGTAACAAAATAAAATCTATATTTTTTTAAAACATAGTAATAGGGATGATTATCCTCAAGATCTTCCGTTTTAAGATTAAATCTTTGCATTACAGCAATTCTAACATTATTCATAGCATGATTAATTGTTTCCATGATATGAAAAGAATCTATCGCAATTTTAGCACTTCTAAAGTATCTTTTTGCAATATCTAGATAAGGCTCCCACATATCCATTGTGATGTATTTTACTTTTTGTCTTGCTTCTTTGGAAAACATAGAGAAATATTTTTCGAGAATATGTTTGTGTCTAGAGTAAACAATATCATAAATTTCAACCTTTTTAAAGTCAACAATTACAAATAAATAGGTGTTGTCAGTCATGCTTTTATTGATATGTTTCTCATCAAAACTAAGAATCTCCGGTAAATCGCCTGGAGTATAATCAACATATCGATCAAACACATCGATGACATTTTGTCTTGAAAGATGAAGATCACGAGCGACACTTTCAAAGGTTATATTAGCTAGTTTTAATTTTTCAAGAATAATTAGAATAGACTCTTTGGAAATGGTTTCTTTGGGATTAGAAAACGAATCTTTTTCATAAAAGACAGTATGGCACTCCTTACATTTATACCTTTGAATATGGCACTTAACTAAAAATAACATGGTGGAATAAGTACAGTGCTTAATTGTTTTAGTAGTAGTTCCATTTTTATAGAGTTTACTGGAACCACACGAAGGGCAACATTCATCTTCAGGAAGGTAAAAAGCGTCAACATAAATGATTCCTTTACTCGTACGAAAATGGAAGCGATCAAAATCGAAGTTAACATCTTTAAAATAATGATAATATATGATACAATATATCCGTCCTTTCTTAGTTCAATCTGGCGATTCTATTATAGCAAAGGACATTTTTATTTACAAATTAAAAAAAGGCTGTCAATAATTCTGTTGATAATCAACATAATTTTTGACAGGTCCCCTTTTCAACAAAATCTTTGACTTACCTAATATAACGACTCGTTTTTATTTAATTCTTTTTAGTTTTGTCTATATAATGACATCAGCAATCCCTAGAATGTTGAATGTTTTAAAATATAAATTTTCTTTTGGAATCCATTCATTAAGGAAATGATCCAAAATATCACCAGAATTTCGTTCTCTTAGTCTCCGATTTTGCTCCTCGAGCGTTACATCGACATAAATCAAGTAATCATAATATTTTGTTAAGTGCTTATTATAGGAATAAACTCCTTCAATAATTA
>JAEZSA010000057.1 GCA_023422115.1 Bacillota bacterium
CAAACGAAGCATCTTTACGCCGTATCCTTTTCTTCTTTCTTCGCTACGAATACGATATCCAATATGACCACCAAATCGAAGCAAGTTATTCGTTAAATCATGGCGAATCGATATTTCTCCAAGGAAATAGTTTCCCATTACGAGCCAAAGATAAGTGCAATTGACCCATCCGTATGGCAAATTTTTGCCATGCCGAGCATCTACTATTCGCTCTAAAACATTAGGGACACTGGCGTTAACAAACCCATCACCTTTGTTATTATCGTGATTTCTTGTTTGCAAATATGATTTTAGATGTACCGCCGATGGGATAACAATACGTAATAAATCACTTTCTATATGTTCTTTTCGTAAGTGAGAAAGAATATACTTCTGGGCTTTAATCAAAACACTTTTATCGCTATCATGAGTCAACATATTAAGTGCTTGATAGTAGCTGCACCACATTAGATTATCAACTTCAAGAGATTGCTTTTTAATTCTGCCCTTGAATGGTGTGGCCACGAAAAAGACAACATCCTTTATAATTTCTGGTTTATGGCGATATGGTGCATAAGAAATCACTTCTCGAAAGTTCTTATTGATAATTGTATCCAAATTCGTTTCTTCTTTGATTTCACGATACGCCGTCATGATTTCGCTTTCGCCATCTTCAACATGACCTTTAATCAACGAATAGTGACCAAAGTTCATTTTGGCAACCAAAAACAATAATCTCTTACCGACATATTTATAAATAACTGCCCCACAGCTTTTTTCTTTTTCCATAAAAGCATTTTAACAAATTTTTGAAGGCATAAATAAAAAAAGACACCATTTGAATGGTATCTATGGTTGGCGCGCTCGAGACGATTTGAACGTCCGACCCCAACCTTCGGAGGGTTGTGCTCTATCCAGGCTGAGCTACGAGCGCAATAACATGATTAATAATACTTCAAAACGACGCGAAAATCATTTTATCTTAATAATTTTATTTCTTCAAAACAAAATCTACCCTGTAAATCATATCTCTTGCTCGTTATAATGATTTTTATTCGAGGTGGTAAACATGAAAAATGAACAAGTCGCTAAAAAAATCATTTCTTTTTGGGATCAGCACTTTGAAAATCTCCAACCGATGACAATAACGAAGGACGATATACCTCTTGATACTCCTCTTGATGAGTGTTTGAAAATATTAGGTGATACTTGTGAAGAAGTATTAGATGTCGCATGTGGTAATGGCTTATGCCTAATTGAGACTAAAATAATCGGTGAGAAGATAAAGAAGGGATTAGGTTTTGACTCATCGAAGAACGCAATCGAAAACGCAAAAATGATTGTGAGTAATTCGAAGATTGATAATCTTAATTTTATTATTGGAAATGATGAGTATTTGAATACATTAAGTGATGAAAGTTATGATGGCATTTCTGTTCAAATTTTCTTGATGTTATTCCTGACGAAATATCGAAGCGCGTAATAAAAAACATCAAGCGAATTCAAAAAGCGGGAGGTTTGTTGCTACTAAAGCTCAACTTCTATTTATCTGCTGATTTAATCAATAAATTAAGGATGGAAAAAGTAAGCGATAATTGCTATGCGATAAACGGAGTGTTTCGCGCGAATAACAAAACAACGGAAGAGTGGCTTACTTTTTTCCCTAACTATGAAGTTATTAAGGTTTGTGGATATCAAAGAACACCGCAACTTCCCGAGGATCGTTTAATTCTTTTGCGTAAGTTGCACTAATTAAATAATTATTAACTTTGTTCATTCTTGTTTCTTATTATGAAACAATGGATTATAAAAACAACAAAGGAAATGACTACTGAAATTAGTAAAAGCCATAACAAAATAACAAAAAATAGACCTGTCTCATTCATACATGGACTTATACTTCCTTCACATGGATCAAAATATATGTATTTTATGTATGCAATGATAAATAATACGATAATGCTAATTCCTAAAACTAATGTTGTTATTAAAACACGATACTTTTTATTAACTATAAAATATGCCCATAGAGCTGTTTGAATTATTACTAATATAGTAAAACCCCATAGCATGATAAATCCTCCAAACGATTACGAATCTCTATAGCAGCATTTTATCACTTTTAAATCAATAAGAGCCCCGCAAAGTAAGAAAACAGCATGATATCAACTATCTCAAACCTCTACTTCTTTGAGCTTTCCCTACTTCTTGTAACCGTGGATATATTACTATTACCTTTTTTGTAATTACGATAACCCAACATCTTCATTTCAATATGTAACGGAATTTGTTCAATTGAGCAATATTCGAATATAACTTCTCTTTGCCATTAATACTTTATTCTCACCCAATGGGTAAAATTTTTGGGGAATTCTCTCTTAAATGGAATGTGTAACCTATTTTAATACAATTACGCACCCTTCATAGGATTTTACGCACCCCTAGAAAAGTGGCTTAACAAAGGCAAATCTCAAAATCACTGTTGTATTTACCATATACATTCCAAGTTTACAATGCATTAACTACTTTTAGCCTATCTGTTAACGATTGATAGCCTAGCCCATATTTTCTGCCATCTAAGACAATAGTTGTTTTTGACTTTAAGTCAACTGTAAACCTTTGCCAGAAAACTGATTGCAGGTTGTGATTTAAAAAAACTTCAAAATATGAATTTTTAGGATCGTTTGTTCCATTGAGATCGAAA
>JAEZSA010000077.1 GCA_023422115.1 Bacillota bacterium
GGATATGCCCCTCTTTTGGATTATTTACAAGCTGTTGATGAGATGTTCTTTGATAAATATCGTACGAAATAAAAATAATCTTCTCCTATAAGCTAAATAACCTGCTGTTTTCAGCAGGTTTTTTAAATAAATAAAAAACCTATCGTTATGATAGGTTTATTCTTCGTTTAGTAAAGATTGATTGATGAATTTTTGATACCAATCAACAACACATTGTGGATTGAAAGGATTTTCTTTGTTTTTAATCATGTTTATTAAGATATTTGTATTATTCTTTATAATATCGATGATTTCTTGAGAATAATGAAGATCTTTGATATTAAAGTCATATTCATCTTTATCTAGCACTAAAATTTCACCATCAGGGAAAACTTTAACATCTAGATCATAATCAATGTATTTTAATCCTTCGCTATCGATGATATAAGGTGAACTGAGATTACAGTAGTAATAAATATCAGCTCCTCTAATCATACAAATCACATTAAACCAGTACTTTCGAAAGAAATAACAGATGGCTGGTTCTCTTGTTTTCCATTTACGACCATCTCCATCGATAACATCTACTTTATTATTAATAATAACTGTAATTTCTTCATCTTCATGTATCATCACGACGTTTTTCCAAACGCGGTGTAATTCTCCATCATGTTTAAAACTAATAATATCCAAATTTTTCATTGCTAGCACTTCTTTCCTAAATATAGTATAGCAAAAAAAAATTTCTTTGTAAACTTTATTTTAATATTCAGTTTAGATTGTTTTTTCCAAAATCCAAGATTTTAATGCTGTTTTTGTTACAAAACCAATTTTTCTTTCTACTTCTATTCCGTTTTTTAGGATAATGATTGTTGGAATACTCATAACATTCAATTCAGCTGCAAGCTTTTCATTTTCATCAACATTAATTTTAACGAAGGTAACATCTGGGATTTCTTCTGATACTTCTTTGAAAAAGGGGGCAATCATTTTACATGGACCACACCAATCAGCATAGAAATCAGCGACAATAAATTCTTTTTTTAATTCTTTGAATTGTTTTTCAGTAATCTTTTCTACCATAAAATTCTCCTTTTATTTTTTTAATGTTACGATAGTGGCTCCTTGACCACCTTCATTATTCCCACCATAGCGAAAACTTTCAACAAATTTACTTGTTTTTAAGTAATTTTGAACCATTTCGCGAATGACTCCTGTTCCAAATCCATGAATTATACTGACTTGATTCAAACCAGAATAAATGGCATCATCCATATATTTCTCTAATTTACTATAGGCATCTTCGTATCGTTCACCTCGTAAATCTAGACTTGCTTTAACTGTTTTCTTAATTCCTATTGTATTACTTGGGGTATGTCTTGGTGTATTGATGATTGGCTGAGATTGAGGGGATGTTTTTGGCATTCGTAACATCTTTTTATCAACCATAATCGTCGCATTTCCTATTTGAACATCATATTTATTATTTTTATTGATTTTTAAGATTGTTCCATAGCAATGATAGCTTTCAACAAAAACCTGAGATCCAACTGTTAATTCTGCTTCAACCTCACGGTATTCTTCTTCCACATGAATACTAGCTTTGATTTCTTTGATTTCATGCTTAACATCAGAAATTTCATGAAGTTTAACTTCTCTTAGTTTCATGTTTTCTAATTCTTGTAACAATTTCTCGATTTTTTGTGATGATTTTTCAATCATTTTTCTTGCTTCTTGTTCTGCTTGGAGAAGAACTTTGTTTTTTTCTGCGTATGTTTCTTCAATAACTTGATCTGCTTCTTTTAGTTTGGTTACTAAATCATCATTTTTCTGGTCAATTATCTTTAATTTTCTATCTAGTTCATGAGATTGTTGGATTAGTTTTTCTAAAACAACATTGTTTTTGTCCGTATTTTTATAGGCATACGTTTCAGCTTGCTTGATAATTTCTTGATGCAAACCGAGAATTTGAGAGATTTTTAGTGCATTACTTTGCCCAGGAACCCCGATTAATAATTTATAGGTAGGTCGTAAGGTCTCAACATTAAATTCAACACTTGCATTAATAATGTTTTTTGAATTATAGGCGTGAATTTTTAACTCTGAATAATGAGACGTAGCAATGATTAGACATTTTTTAGTAATTAAATAATCGATAATTGCAATAGCAAGGGAAGACCCTTCTGCTGGATCTGTTCCGGATCCTAATTCATCTAACAATACCAAAGATTTAGGAGTTACTTGATCAATGATATTGATTACATTCTTTAAGTGAGATGAAAATGTGGAAAGGTTTTGGTCGATACTTTGTTCATCACCAATATCAGCATATACATTATCAAAAATCATGATATCACTTGATTCATTACAAGGAATTAGCATTCCTGCTTTTACCATTAAGGATAGTAACCCTATTGTTTTCAATAATACAGTTTTTCCTCCTGTATTTGGCCCTGTAATCAAGATACTTTGATAATTCTTACCAATACTTATATTGTTTCTTACAATATGTTCAACCTTTAATAATGGATGGTAACAATTGATTAAGTCGACATAACCTTGATCATTGACTTGAGGTTTGTTTGCATTAATACGTACAGCATAACACGCTTTACTAAAAACTAAATCCAGATGTTTGATGATTTGGTAGTTGATTTGTAAGGGATCATGAAAAACATCAATTTGACTACTAACTTCTTTCAAAATACGATGAATTTCTTGTTTCTCTTCTTCAAACAATTGATTTAAATGATTATTCAGTGTGCAAATAATTTGTGGTTCGATATAAAAAGTTTCCCCTGATGCGGATTGATCATGAGTAATTCCTTTGATAGTATTCTTAAAATCATTCTTCACAGGAATTACATATCGATCATTGCGAATAGAAACAACAGATTGGGATAATTTACTACTATTTTTAGAAATAATTTCTTGTAGTTTGGTTTGAATGCTTTTTTCAGTATCCTTGATATGACGACGAATTTCTTTTAGATTAGCACTAGCTTCATCTTTTATTTCTCCATAAGGAGTAATGATTTCTTTAATCCGTAAATTAAGTTCTTTGGGATAAAATAGATTCTCGGTATTTTTTTTAAAAAAGGGACAAGCAATTTCGTCGTTATCTAAATCATTTACGTAAAGAACTATATTTTTAATCGTATCTAAAAATTTACTGACCTCTATTAACTCTTCAACAACTACGATTCCTCCTTTATGAAGTTTACTCAAATAATAATCAATAGGACTATTAAAATAAAGAGGAAATCTTTGTGCTCGTAAAATTAATCGCGTCGCTTCATCCGTTTCATCTAGAGCATAGCGAATTTCATCAAGATCATTCATAAGAATGATCTTATTTAGTTCTTCTTTATTCGCATCGAGAATAACTTCTTCTTTGACGAGATCGAGTATTTTATTTAATTCTAATATTAAGTGACATTTATTCATAGTAATATTGTTCTTTCTAAAAAATTAATTTTGTGGTATAATATAGATATAGGAGGTGAATCCATGAGCAAATCTATCAATCTTACAAATGAACAAGCCCATTTGATTATCGATCGCTATCGTGAATTTTCCATTCCTCATACTAATAATTATACACTTTTTCGAGCAAAACACAAGACATCAACCTTAACAATTTTTAAAACTCTAACATTGCTAATCCAAGGCAGTCATGCCAATGATTTATATCTTGAAATCTGTTCATTAATCGAAATTACTCCTGTAATCGATGATATAAAGAATTCATCCTTATCAATAGAACTTTCTTTAATAGGAACCGATGAAGTAGGGACTGGTGATTTTTTTGGAGGAATCGTTGTCGCTGGTGCCTTTGTTAGAAAAGATCAAATTAAAATTTTAAAGCGTTTGGGAGTAAAAGACTCAAAGTTACTAAACGACACAAAAATCCTTGAATTGGGAGAAACTTTAATTAAAGAGGTAATCTTCAGTGTTCACGTATTGGATGATATTAAATACAATTATATTAATCGAGTACAAAATTGTAACATGAATAAGATTAAAGCGCTTCTTCATAATAGTGTTATTCGTCATTTGCTGGTAAAAGTAGAAAATTATGATGGAATTGTTATTGATGCCTTCACAACAAAAGAGAAATATTTTGATTATCTAAGTGGTGAAAAAGATGTTGTGAAGGAAGTAAAACTAGAAGAAAAAGCAGAAAGCAAATATGTAAGTGTGGCTGTTGCAAGTATCATTGCTCGCTACTTCTTTTTAGAGCATTTTAATAAACTATCTGAGGAAGTTGGTTTTGAGTTACCAAAAGGTGCAGGTTCTAAGATCGATTTAGCAATTCAGAAGATTCTAAAAACAAGAAATTTGAAATTTTTTGAAACTATCGCTAAAACGAATTTTAAAAATCTCGATAAATATAAATAAAAACCCTGAATCTGATATGATATCTCTAAAGTAGACAAAGAATAAAAATAAAGATAATACCAAAGGGTTTAAGGGGAATGTGTCCCCTTGACTCATCTGGTAGAAATCGATATTTTTAGCTCTAAATACTTTAAGGAGGTATCATTTTTTTTATGGGAAGAAAACGAAAATTTACGAAAGAAATTCTATTACAAATGATAAGTGATTATAAATCAGGAAGAAAAAGTATTCTTGAAATATCAAATGACTTATTTTGTGATAGAACAACGGTAGAGTATTGGATTAAAAGAGTTGAATTTCAAGGAGAATCTTCATTGCTTGAAAGTAATCGAAACAAAGCATACTCCAAAGAATTTAAAATGCAAGTTATCAATGATTATTTAAATGGCAAAGGTTCTTTCAGTGATTTGATTAATAAATACAAAATATCCTCAGAGTCAATTGTAAGAAGTTGGCTTTTCAATTATAATAATGGTATAGAGATACAAGATTATAATCCGAAACATGAGGTATATACCATGAAAGCACGTAAAACCACTTTAGAGGAAAGAATTGAAATCGTTGAGCGTTGTATTGCAAACAAACAAAACTATAAGATGACATCTGAAAAATATAGCATCCCTTATAGTTTGGTTTATCAGTGGGTTCAGCGATACCTAAAAGAAGGAACCACAGGACTAGGTTATTCTAAAAAGGGCCCTCATAAAAAAATAGTCCTTCCAACATCAGATCAAGAACGATTACAAATGGAAAATGATCGTTTAAAACGAGAGTTGGAAAGAAAAAAATTAGAGATAGAAATTCTAAAAAAAAAGCAATATTTCGCCGAACAACTCTACTCTCTAAAGTCAAACAAGAAGAATCGTACCTAACGGTTGATTTTTATCATGAAAAAGGTCATAAAATCGACTATATTTGTACCATATTGGGATTAAATAGAAGTTCTTATTATAAATGGAAAAAGCGAGTGCAACCGAAAAAAGAAGTTCAAGATCAAGAACTATGTTCATTAATCATCGAATATGATGCATCCTATCGCCATATCCTTGGTTATCGAAGAATGAGGTTGTTTATCAATCGTTTTAATCATACAACCTATTCCGTTAAGTATATTCATCGCTTAATGAGACACTTAAACATTAAGTCAGTAATTCGGAGAAAACGATATAATTATATCAAAACAAAACCAGAACAGATAGGAACGAATCTATTAAATAGAGATTTTACTGCTAATCATAAAAACGAGAAATGGTTAACAGATGTGACAGAATTCAAAGCAATAGGTTGCAAACAAAAATTATATTTAAGTGCCATTATTGACTTATACGATACAAGTGTTATCGCTTATAAAATGGGAGTATATAATAACAATCAATTAGCACATGATACTTTTAATGAAGCAATTAAAAAGTATCCAGATGCAAAACCAATATTTCATAGTGATCGTGGATTCCAATATACATCTAAAATATTCAAGGCAAGATTAGATGAACAAGGAATGATTCAGAGCATGTCTCGAGTAGGCAAATGTATAGATAATGGTCCTATGGAAGCTTTTTGGGGGACATTAAAAACAGAAGAATATTATTTAAACAAATATTATTCATTAGAATCACTTAAAGAAGCAATCGATAAATATATCGAATTTTATAATACAAAAAGAATACAAGCAAAATTAAAGAGCTTAACTCCATTAGAATATAGGAGTCAAGCTCTTATCGCTTAATTTTTTTTATTTTTATTACTGTCTACTTGACAGATATCAGTTCA
>JAEZSA010000108.1 GCA_023422115.1 Bacillota bacterium
AATTTGGGCCGTATTCGCATTTCATCGATTGAAGCAACAGAGATAAGCGATGAGTTACTTGCGACTATGAATGAAAATAAAGACCATTTCTGTCTTCACCTTCATGTGCCATTACAAGCAGGATCAGATCCGATTTTAAAACGAATGAATCGAAAATATAATCTTGAAGAATACAAAGTGAAAATCGAGAAAATTAGAAGCTATTTTCCAACTATCAATATTACTACGGATTGTTTGGCTGGATTTCATGGAGAAACAGAAGAAAATTTTCAAAGTGCGAAAGCTTTTATCAATTCGATGAATTATGGAGAAATGCATGTTTTTCCTTTTTCACCGCGTCCCAATACAGTTGCTTATACTCTCGATCATCCGATTGATGCTGCAACAAAAAAAGCGAGAGTCAACGAATTACTTGCTTTGAATAATGTGAAGGCATTAGAATATCGTCAACAATTTGTAGGTGAAGTGGTAGAAGTAATCGTAGAGAAGAATGAAAAAGGAATCGCTTTTGGTCATTCTAGTAATTATTTAGAGGTCGAATTTCCTTCTTTAACTGCTAAACCAAATGATTGTTGTCAAGTAAAAATTATCAAAGCAACTTATCCAATTTCAAAAGGAGTGATGAAGAATGAAGTGTAATCAAAATAACAATTTTAAAACATTTCACTTCAAAGATTATTTATATCAGGGACTAGAAGCCATTGGTTTTTCTCATCCTACAGAAGTACAAGACATCGTAATTACTAAAATCCAAAGTAAAGAACATTTTATTGTGACTAGTCAAACAGGAACAGGGAAAACACATGCGTATTTGTTACCTCTTTTAGATCGTTTAACAGAAGATAACTTCTTACAAGCACTAATCATCGTTCCAACCCGAGAATTAGCCTCACAAATTAATCAAGAATTAGAAAAGCTAATTGCTTTTTCTCCACATCCCATTGATGTACGATTGTATGTAGGAGGAACTAATCGCGACAATGAAATTACCCGACTAGAAAAAAGTCAACCACAAATTGCAATTGGTACGATGGGAAAAATCAAAGATTTAGCGATTACAACGAATGTTTTAAAAATTCATACCGCGATGATGGTTGTGATTGATGAAGCAGATATGGTATTTGAAAGTAGTGAAATAAAAGAAGTAGATTCTGTGTTTGCTCGTTTTTTGTCGCCTCAAATTCTTGTTTTTTCTGCAACAATTTCTCAAGAATTAACGATCTTTTTAAATAAATATCTATCTGGGTGTGAGAAAATCGATTTAATCGGAAGAAATATAGCAAAAGCATCGATTGAACATATCTTTATTCCAACAAAGAATAAAAATAAAGATGAGCTTCTAGTTAGCCTATTGCAAACATTTCATCCTTATTTAGCGTTAATCTTTGCCAATACAAAAGTAAAAGTTGATGAAATCGCGGAATATTTAAGTAGTAACGGGTTAAAAGTAGGAAAGTTAACGGGTGATTTAGAACCACGAGAGCGAAAGCAAGTGTTAAAAAGAATCAAAGATGGTGATTTTCAATATGTAGTGGCAAGTGATATTGCGGCTCGTGGAATTGATATTCTCGGTGTTAGTCATGTGATTAACTATGAACTACCCAATGATATCGAATTTTATATACATCGAATTGGACGAACCGCGCGTTTTGCTGCGACAGGAACTGCCATTTCTTTTTATGATTATGATGATGACAATTATTTAAATCAATTACACACGAAAGGATTTGAATATTCTTATCGAACTTTAAAAGAAGGTCAATTAATTGAAACCAAAGAACGTAACGCTAAAAAAGCAAGGACGACTCCAAAAGATGAAGTCCAGTTACATCATAAAATTCCTTTACCAAAGAAGGTAAAGCCAGGATATAAGAAAAAACGCAATGAAGAGATTGCGAAAGAAGCAAGAAAAGTACGTCGTAGTAGAATCAGTGAAGTCTATCGTCGTCGTTCCCGTCAACATGTAGATCAATAGTAATTCTACTATTGAAAGAAAGAACTTTTATAATAAAAATTATCATTACTATATAAAGGAATTAATAAAGGAGAATGAAGAATGCTAACAATTGGAGAATGGATTATCATTGGTTTACTATCTCTTATTTTAATCCTAGTGATTATTACAATGATTCTAAGCAGTAAAAAGAGTAATCAAGCAAAAAAATTAAAGGAATTGCAAAACACCTTACAAAATTCTTTTACCAGTACCATTAGTGTATTTAGTGATGTCATTACAAAAACAAATAGCCAGTTTTCTGGTGAACAATTAAGTAAAATAGAATTATTGGCGAATACACTAAAAGATAGTTTTACTAGTTTCCAGGGGAATATGAATACAGCAACGATGAAAAGTGATCAAAGTATCCAAACGTTGCAACTTGCCGTCGATAAATCGCTATCAGAGATTCGTGATGCGATTAATAAAGCATTAAGTAATAGTAGTATAGAAACCGAACAAAAGCTGGAAAATATTCGTACCACTTTAGCGACTGCCATTACTCAGATGCAAACAGAAAATGCAAAGAAACTCGATGAAATGCGTCAAACTGTTGATGAAAAATTACAAAAGACGCTAGAAGATCGAATCAATCAATCCTTTGCTTTGGTTAGTAAACAACTAGAAGATGTCTATAAAGGACTAGGTGAAATGCAAACATTGGCAATTGGAGTGGGAGATTTAAAGAAAGTCTTATCGAATGTAAAGACAAGAGGTATTTTAGGGGAGATTCAACTACGAAGTATACTTGAAGAAATCTTAACTGTTGATCAATATGAAGAAAATGTAGTTACCAAAGTAGGGTCAGAAGATCGAGTTGAATTTGCGATTAAATTACCAGGAAATGATAAAGAAAAAGTATTGTTACCAATAGATGCGAAGTTCCCAATTGAAGATTATCAAGCTTTACAAGAAGCTTATGATACAGGAGATCCTAAACAAATTAAAACTGCTCAAACAACCTTAATTAATAAAATTAAATCATTTGCAAAGTTGATTAATAGTAAATATGTGGATGTTCCTCATACTACTGAATTTGCTATTATGTTTTTGCCTTTAGAAAGTTTATTTTCTGAGGTCGCAAAAAGTGGTGCTTTTGAAGAAGTACAACGTAGCTTTCGCGTAATTATTGCTGGACCAACCACTATGGCAGCTATTCTAAATAGTCTTCATATGGGCTTTAGAACATTGGCTATCCAAAAACGCAGTAGCGAAGTATGGCAAGTACTGGGAGCTGTTAAGACTGAATTTGCTAATTTTGGTTCAGTTCTTGATTCAGCACGCAAGAAATTAGATCAAGCTAATAAGGATTTAGATACATTGGTGGGTACTAGAACAAGAGCTATTCAACGAAAACTCCAAACTGTGACGGCTTTACCAGAAGTGGATGTACAGGAATATATACCAACTAATGAAGAAAAACAAGAAAAAGTAGAAACCGAATAATCTCTCGAAGGAGGTATTATGAAATATAATTTTAATATTACAGGAATGACTTGTAGCGCTTGTAGTGCTCGCATTGATCAAGTAATTTCTGATCAAAAAGGGGTCCTAAAAGTAAATGTCAACCTTTTAAAAAATGAAATGACCATCGAAATCGATGAGTCAGTGATTACCGTAGAAGACATTATTAGAATTGTAAAAGAGACGGGCTACCAGGCGTCTTTAAAAACAAATCGGACAATAATCCAAGATAATTCGCTCAAAACAAGGCTAATTATGTCTATTATCTTTTTGATTCCATTACTATATTTATCGATGGGAGAAATGTTGAAACTACCGCTTCCTAAAATATTTGTAGAGAACTTTTTAGTATTTTTATTGGAACAATTACTCTTTGTTAGTGCCATTGTGATTGTAAATATTCAATACTTTATCATTGGTTTTAAGAATTTATGGAGACGAAGTCCTAATATGGATACGTTAATTGCAGTATCTTCCGCAGCAGCGATTCTTTATGGAATATACATCATGATTAGTTTTATTGTAAATCCTGCTAACATAGATACCACAATTCATCATTTGTATTTTGAGTCAGCAGGTACAATTCTTACCTTAATTACCCTAGGAAAGTATTTTGAAGGAAACGCAAAAAGAAGAACCACAGATTCGATTAAGAAATTGATTGATTTATCGCCAAAGACAGCGACTATCCTTAAAGAAGGAAAAGAAATCGTTGTAAAGAGTGAAGAAGTAGTTGTTAATGACATCATCATTGTTCGTAAAGGAGAAGGAATTCCAGTCGATGGTATTATCATAGAAGGATATGGTATCATCGATGAAGCAACCTTAACCGGCGAAAGTAATTTTGTTGATAAGAGTGTAAATGATAAAGTTTACAAAGCAACGATTAATCATAGTGGATACTTCATGATGAAAGCAACCCAGGTGGGAGAAGATACAACTTATGACAAGATTATCAGATTAGTCGATGAAGCAAGTAGTTCTAAAGCTCCTATCTCTCGTCTAGCCGATAAGATTAGTGGAATCTTTGTTCCTATTGTTATGGGAATATCCTTAATATCTTTGTTTATCTGGTTATTAGCAGGAAAAACATTTGATTTTTCTTTATTAATCGCTATTTCTGTTTTGGTTATTTCTTGTCCTTGTGCATTAGGACTGGCAACTCCAACCGCAATTATGGTTGCAACAGGAATAGCAGCGAAAAATCATATTTTAATCAAATCAGCAGCTAGTTTAGAAAAACTTCATGCTATTGATACGGTATTACTGGATAAAACAGGAACTATTACCGAAGGAAAACCAGAACTTACCGATTTTATTGTTCTTAATGATGACGAGAAAGAGTTACAGAATATAGTGTATTCGCTAGAAAAGTTATCAGAACATCCTCTGGCAAAAGGAATTTATAATAATTTACCGAATTCTGAATCTTACCCCGTAGAGGATTATCAGACTATTTTTGGTCAAGGAATTCTAGGAATGATTCGTAATCAAAAAGTCATGATTGGAAATTTACGAATGATGGAAGATAACAACATTTCTTATCTTTCTCATGAAGAAACAATAAGAACCTTTCTAAAGCAGGGTAAAAT
>JAEZSA010000123.1 GCA_023422115.1 Bacillota bacterium
TATCGGGGGTGGCGTTGGTTGTGCCATTGCCTTACCAGTTGCTCGAGGTTTATTTGAAAAAGGAGTCGATGTGACAACGATTGTTGGCTTTAGAAACAAAGATTTAATCATTTTAGAAGAAGAATTCAAACAGGTTAGTAATCATCTACATATTATGACAGATGATGGCAGTGCTGGTGAGAAAGGGCTTGTAACCCATAAATTAGAACAATTAATTAGTCAAGGGGATAATTTTGATGAAGTCATCGCTATTGGTCCTTTGATTATGATGAAGTTCGTTGCTTTACTAACAAAGAAATATCATATTAAAACCATAGTCAGTATGAATCCAATTATGATTGATGGTACAGGTATGTGTGGATGTTGTCGAGTTAGCGTTGGTGGTAAAACCAAATTTGCATGTGTTGATGGCCCAGATTTTGATGCTCATGAAATTGACTTTGATGAAGCGATGATGCGTAATAAAATGTATATTCCTGAAGAAGCGGAAAGACGCGAGCAAACCTGTAATTTATTCAAGGGGGTAACTCATGAATAAGAAACATGAAATGAGATTACTGGATATCGAAAAGCGATTATCGACCTTTGAAGAAGTTGCGTTAGGATATAATGAAGAAGAAGCAACTTTAGAATCGCTACGATGTTTGAATTGTAAGACAAAACCTTGTGTCAGTTCCTGTCCTGTGAATATTGATATTCCACGCTTTATTATGAAAATCAAGGAAAAAGATGTTCAAAGTGCCCATCATATTATTACTGAAGCGAATTTACTACCAGGTGTTTGTGGTCGTGTTTGTCCGCAAGAATCCCAATGTGAGAAAACTTGTGTTCGAGCGATTAAAGGTGAAGCTGTAGCTATTGGGCGACTAGAACGTTATGTTGCTGATTATTATCAAGGAAAACCTCAACCTCAAACAACAAAAAATGGGTTCAAAGTGGCTGTCATTGGTTCTGGTCCAGCAGGACTTGCTTGTGCAGGAGTACTTGTTGAAAAGGGATATACGGTTACAGTTTATGAAGCGATGCATGAAAACGGAGGCGTTTTAGTTTATGGAATTCCTGAATTTCGATTACCAAAGCGAATTGTAAAAGAGGAAATCGATAACTTAAAACAAATGGGTGTTCAATTTGAAAATAATGTCGTTGTGGGTAAGACGATTTTGCTAGAAGAGTTAAAACAAGAAAACGATGCGATATTCATTGGAACAGGGGCAGGACTTCCAAAATTCATGAATATTCCCGGAGAAAATTATAATGGCGTCTTAAGTGCCAATGAGTTTCTAACAAGAATAAATTTGATGAAAGCTTATAAAGCTGACTATGATACGCCGATTAAAAAGGTAAAAAATGTCGCTGTTGTTGGTGGTGGTAATGTGGCGATGGATGCCGCTCGAAGCGCTCGTCGTTTAGGAGCGAATGTGTACTTAATCTATCGCCGTGGCTTTCAAGAAATGCCAGCTCGATTAGAAGAAATCCATCACGCTCAAGAAGAAGGAATTATTTTCAAGAACTTAACTAATCCTGTTGCTATCACAGCTAGTGATGAAGGACGTGTTAAACAGATTATTTGTCAAGAGATGATCTTAGGAGAGCCAGATGATAGTGGTAGAAGACGTCCGATTGCTAAAGAAGGATCTGATTTTGCAATTGATGTGGATACTGTCATTATGGCGATTGGAAACTACCCTAACCCATTATTACGCACTTCAACAACCCTCGTATCGTATGATAAATACGACTGTTTGGTTGTAGATGAAAATAATAAAACAACTTGCGATGGCATCTATGGAGGTGGAGATGTTGTAACAGGTGCTGCAACCGTCATTCTTGCCATGGGAGCTGGAAAGAAAGCGGCTTACGCCATTGATGAGTATTTGCAAAATAAAAACAAATAAAAGTAAAATTTGCTACAGAAAAATCCTGTAGCTTTTTTAAAGAGATAAGGGCCTGAAAATGTTTTACTTTTTATTAAAATTAGCACTAAACACTTGACAGTGCTAAAACAATGCTGTATAATATTAGCATATGTAAAAGATGAGTGCTAATGGAGGGGCAAACATGATATCGAAACGACAAAAAATGGTGTTAAAAGCGATTGTAGAAGAATATGTAAAAACCGCTGAACCAGTGGGATCTCTTATTCTAACACAACGACCAGAATTTAAATTAAATGTATCACCAGCGACAATTCGTAATGATATGGCTTTACTAGAAGATTTGGGATTGATCTTAAAAACTCATTCTTCCAGTGGGCGTGTTCCTTCTGAAGAAGGCTATCGTCTCTATGTACGTGAAATTCTCGCTGAGAATGAAGAAAAAGAAGCGAACTTCCCGATGATTGATGAAATCTTAGAACGAGATTTGATTAGTAGAGAACAAGCAATTAAAGAGAGTATGTCTTTGGTGACGGAGTTAACCAACTACGCTTCAATAGTCATGGGATCTGCTAGTTATAATGCACGAATTAAAAAATTACAGTTTCTTTCTTTATATGGTCGCTATGCTGTGATCTTAATGATTACCGATCGAGGTTATGTGGAGAGTAAGAAGATCATTGTTCCAGAAGATATCAGTATTCGTGATATTGAAAAAGTCATCGAATTTTTAAATGAGATTTTAGCGGATTGTCCAATCTCTGACATCGACGAAGTGGTTCGTGATAAATTATCATCGGAATCGATTAATAATTATGTCGAGTACTATGATGAGTTGGTAGGAGCATTTGTTAGAACTTTTACGGAAATGGCAAAAGATAAGTATTTTTTAGCGGGTCAAAATAAAATTTTCAGTCAACCTGAGTTTCAAAATATTTCTAAGGTGAAAGAACTCTTAACCGCGATTGAACAAAAGGAAATATTTAAAGTTGTGCGAACCAGTGATGCGGGAATTACCGTTCGAATCGGCAGTGAGAATCAAATTAAAGCAATGCAAGATTGTACTGTAATTACGGTTCCTTATGAAATTACTGATGGAGAATTTGGAGCAATTGCGGTTTTTGGACCAACACGAATGGAATATCAAAAAATCATTCCGTTATTGGAGTATATTGCTAAGAATATAAAAAAAATTATCTAAAGAACAATGAATAAAGAAATGAAGAAATGAAGAAAGGAAAAAATACTGAATTCTAGCTTCAGCTAGAATTTGTGATTATGGGAATTATGAATAACAGATATCGAGAAGAAGAAAAGCAAACAAAAACAGATACAACAGATTCAGAAACTGAAGTGAAGATAGAAGAGCCAGAAGAGTGTTGTGTACCAAACAATGAAGAAATTATCGAAGAAAACAAAAAATTAAAAGATCAATATTTACGAGTATTAGCAGATGCGGAGAACTTCAAGCGTCGTATTGATGAAGAACGTATCCGTGAACGTAAATATGGAAGTCAAAGAGTGATGGAAAAATTGGTTAGTGTGGTTGATGTATTCGACCAAGCTGTCAATATGAAAACTGAAGATGAAAAGTTAAAAAACTTTTTAGCGGGATTTGTGATGGTCAATAACAGTTTAAAACAGATTTTGGAAGAAGAAGGAGTAAAGCCAATTAAAGCAATCAATGAACCTTTTGATCCAAAATATCATCACGCCATGGAAACAGGATGGGATGAAACCAAAGCAGACAATATTGTTACTGAAGAACTACAAAGAGGATATTTATTTAAAGATCGAATCTTACGAGCTTCTTTAGTAAAAGTAAATAAAAAACCAGAGACAAAAGAAAATAAACAGGAGGAATAAAAAATGTCAAAAATTATAGGTATCGATTTAGGTACAACCAATTCATGTGTAGCCATCATGGAAGGGCAAACGGCAACAGTCATTGCCAATGCAGATGGGGATCGCACTACTCCTTCCGTAGTAGCGTTTAAAGATGGAGAAATTTTAGTAGGGGCTATCGCCAAACGACAAGCCATTACGAATCCAAATACCGTATCTTCCATTAAGCGTAAAATGGGATCTACTGAAAAAATTGAAGTAAATAATAAAAAATATTCGCCACAAGAAATTTCAGCGATGATCTTACAAAATCTAAAAGCAACTGCTGAAAGTTATTTAGGCGAAAAAGTAACGGATGCTGTTATCACAGTACCTGCTTACTTCAACGATGCACAAC
>JAEZSA010000149.1 GCA_023422115.1 Bacillota bacterium
GTTTTACCATGATCAACGTGAGCAATAATTGCTACATTTCTAATTTCCATTATTTTTCCTAACTAAAATGAATTTCCTTCATTTTCAACTTTTTATAAAATTCTTTTTCATGTGATACCAAAATAACTGTTCCTGGATAATTTTCAATACTTTCAAATAAAGATTCTTTTGCTATTTTATCAAGATGATTGGTTGGCTCATCTAAAATTAATAAATTCGAATCTTCTAAACTAAGTTTTGCAAATCTTACCTTTGAAACTTCCCCACCACTTAATTTATTAATCGGTTTAATCACTAAATCACTAGTAATTCCATATCGATTTAGTAAACTTCTAACATCCTTGTCATCCATCTTTGGATAAGTATCCTTAATATAGTCGAAAGGTGTTATATCTGCTTTCTCGTTCATTTCTTGCGAGTAGTAAACTATTTTATTATACTCAGGTACTTTAATAGTCCCGCTCAACGAAGGAATTAATCCCTGAATAGTCTTTAAAAAGGTTGTTTTTCCAACACCATTTTTACCCGTGATGACTACTTTTTCTCCAAACATAATCTTCATATTAATTTCTTTTAAGATTGGGCTACTATAACCAATCAATAATTTCTTTACAATCAAAGCTTCACTATTGAATGTGTGTGTAAAAGGAAAAATGAATTTCACTTTTTTTTGGTTGGTTGGTTTTGCTAACACTTCAATCTTTTCCAACATTTTTCTTCTACTTTGAGCTCGTTTTGTTGTTGAAGCTCGAACTATATTCTTATCTATAAAATCTTGAGTTTTTTTAATGAATTTTTGCTGAGCACTATATTCTGCTTCATACTGTTTATCACGCATGTCTTTTTGTAATAAATAAGCTTCATAGTTCCCTCGATATCGTATGATTTTTTTATTATCAAGAGCACAAATTACATTACATACTCCATTTAGGAAATCAGTATTATGCGATATCACAATAAAAGCATGACTATAAGTAGATAGATATTTCGTTAACCACTCCACATGAACCGCATCAAGAAAGTTTGTTGGTTCATCAAGCAACAAAACATCTTTTTCCTCTAGCAACATTTTTGCAAGAAATATCTTTCCTCTTTGCCCACTACTTAAATTTTTTAAAATCCAGTTTTCATCATAATTAATACCAAGGCCATTGATAACATTAGAAATTCTTGATTGAATCATATAAAAACCATTTTGCTCTAAATGATTTTGGATATTATATGCTTTATTTAGAATTCGATCATATTCGCTTTCTGGAACTGTTTCGAGACTTTTATACAAGTCGTTCATTTCTTTTTCTTTTTGAAATAGTTCTTCATAGACTTTATATAAGTAATCTTTGATTGTTAGCGAATCATAAACTTTTAAGTGTTGATCCAAATAACTATAATCAACTCCATTTAACCAAGATACTTTTCCTTCATCAGGATCAATACGATGAGCAATAATATTAAGTAGTGTAGTTTTACCTACTCCATTTGCTCCTATCAATCCCATATGATCTTCATGATTCAAGTTTAATTCTAAGCTATTAAATAATGTTATTTCATTATAACCAAACTTTAAGTTTGTGATTTCAAGAATACTCATGATAAAAACCTCAATTGCCTAGTTGATTATTATATCATAATTTAATTATAATTACAACAGCATGCAAACGCTATTATAAAAAAAACGAGAATATTCCTCGTTTTATTAACTAATTTTTTCCTATTTAAATGAATTTTTTAATAAACAAAATATAATATTTATCCTTTTCAAAATCCCACGGTGTTTCAACCCGACCGAGATTTTGATATCCAAGTGTAAGATACATTTTCATTGCTTTTAAATTATCATTTCTAACCAGTAGATCTAATTGATTCCAGTTTTCTTTCACAAGAAGTTTTTCTACTTCCTGAAAAAGTTTTGTTCCAAGACCTTGTTCGCGTTTATCAGGATGAATCATGAACATATGAAGGGTCAATGTGTTTTCATGCCAATCCGATTTCTCTGCACCAATGGAACCAACAATCTCTCCCTCTATTTCAAGAACGAAAAGATAGTTGTTTTGAATATCTTCATAAAAATTATCATATACAGGGTAGTATTCATTCCATAAAGGATACGTTTTTTTAACTATTTCACACAACTCCACAATTTTAGTTATATCTTTTTCTTGAGCTCTACGAAAAACAACTTGACTTGCCATGGTATTATTTCCTTTTACTTTTTTCTTTTATCTCTGTCAAATAAGCCCAGCGATCTAATTTCTCATTTAATGATTTTTCTATCAAACCTCTTTGCTCATATAATTCCTTTGTTTTTTGATAATCATTCATTACCAATTTAATCTGTTTGTCTATATCTATAATCTGATATTCTAATTCAGTAATATGATCTTCAATAGTATCTAGTTCTTTTTGTTCATTATAAGTCAATTTAGGAGTAGTTTCTTTTCCGTTTCTTGGAAAAAAATTCTTTTTTTCTTCTCTCTTTTCTTCTTCTTTTGCTGCATCTAGGTAATCACTATATCCCCCTAAATATTGATGGAAAAGCTTGTCTTCTTCTAAAACAAACACTCGATTAACAACTCGATCAAGAAAGTAACGATCATGACTAACAACAATAATTGCTCCCGAAAAGTTTTCTAAATAATCCTCTAATATTGCTAATGTTGTAATATCTAAGTCATTGGTTGGTTCATCAAGCAATAAAACATTAGGAGCTGACATTAGTATTCCTAGTAAGTACAATCTTCTTTTTTCTCCACCTGATAATTTGCCAATATAACTATGGGGGTTATCAAATAAAAAGTTTTCTAGCATTTGACTTGCAGTGATATATCCTTTTTTGGTTTTTACCACCGCTGCAATATCTTTAATATAATCGATAGCTTTCATATTATCATCTAGTTTTTCATTATCTTGAGAAAAATATCCGATTTTTACCGTTTCGCCTATAATGACTTCTCCTTGATCGGGAACTACTTCTCCCATGATAATCTTTAATAAGGTTGTTTTTCCGCTTCCATTTTTACCAATTACACCTATTCTATCTTCTCTATCTAATAGTAAAGAAAAATCCTTAAATATGACCTCTTGATAATTTTTACTGATATTCAGCAACTCAATTGTCTTTTTTCCTAATCGTGTTTTTGCACTCTCCATCACAAGTTTTTTCTCAATAATCTTTTTTTGACTAACTAGAGTTTCATATTTCTCGACTCTTTTTTTATCTTTGCTGGTTCTTGCCATCGCTCCTCGGCTAATCCATTCGTACTCTTTCCGAATGAGTCCTTGAAGTTTTTTCTCTTGAGATAATTCTTGTTCAGCAATGCTAGCTTTCATTAATAAGTATTTTGAATAATTGGCTTCATAGGTTGTTAATTTACCAAAGTTTAATTCAATAATTTTATTGGTTACTCTATCTAGAAAGTAGCGGTCATGGGTTACCATGATAATTGCTCCCATATACTTAATCAAGTATTTTTCTAACCACAAAATGATATCACTATCCAAATGATTGGTTGGTTCATCAAGAATCAAGATATTAGATGGCTTGACTAAGGCTTTCACTAAAGCAACTTTCTTCTTTTCTCCGCCTGATAATTGTGATATTTTTCGATCGTAATCGAATAGTTCAAGTTTAGTCAATAATGCTTTTACTTCATGTTCTTCGTACTCTTGGTTTTTATTTTTACTATCCCTCATGATCCAATCAAGAGGAGGTATCTCTTCATCAAAATCCAGTTCTTGCGATAAATAACTCACCTTTGCTTCACCAATCAGGGTTACTTTTCCTGTTTCACTTTCAAGATGACCAGAAATTATTTTCAATAATGTGCTTTTCCCACAACCATTGGCCCCAATAATTCCTATTTTATCTTTTTGATCAATATTTAAAGTAACATCATCTATAAGAATTTTATCACTATATGTTTTTCTAATGTTTTCAGCAATCAGTAACATTATTTCACCACTTTCTAAAGTATTATACCACATTTCAATGATAATTAAAATAAAAAATAGAACCTATAAAAGTCCTATTCATAATTTTGGTTTGCTTCAATCAACTCAAGAAAATTAGCGTTTTTCTTTAGTTTGAAAAAAATTAAATTTCCAAGTAACATCACAACAACTGCCTCTCCCAATGCAACAGATGCCATTGATAAGAATAATGGTAAATCCAAAATATAATAAAGTTCCAAACCAATAATGATTCCATTAAAGATAACTGGAAAGATACTGGCAATAAATAATTTCTTTGACTTCATTATACATAAAACAGAAAGAGCAGTTGCTATAGTCCCAAAAATCACATCAATAATCCCTAAAGGACTAAAAAAATTGGCAATTGCACATCCTAAGATTAGAGCTATTCCATAGTCTTTTTTAAAGAAACATAATAGGATTAGTATTTCTGCTATTCTAAATTGTATATCTCCATAGGACATAAAACTAAAAACGATGGTTAAGACAACATATAATGCTGTAATAATAGCCAATCTAACAATTTGTTGAATTCTACTTCTTTTTTTCATTTTTTATTCTCCTTGTTTTTTTAAGAGATGGTTATGCAAGGAACATCTCATTAATGATGTATTATATCATGTTTTTCTTTATAAATCTAGATAAATTAAAACAAATAAAAAAGAAAACGAATTCTCGTTTTCTCTAACCACCAAGATAAGCTTTTTTAATTGCATCGTTTTCAAGAAGTTTTTTTGCTTCTCCTTCTAAAACAATTCTACCCGTTTCAATAACATAAGCATAATCAGCAATCGATAATGCCATTTTTGCATTTTGTTCAACAAGCAAAACAGTAGTTCCTGTTTGCTTTATTTCTTTAATAATTGAAAATATTTCATTAACAAGAATTGGAGATAATCCCATCGATGGTTCATCCATTAAAATGATTC